>CAYRIY010000032.1:11019-31563 GCA_964424335.1 uncultured Clostridia bacterium | reverse complement strand
ATCGCCTTGATGCCGGTTTCCAGCACTTCGTCACGGCTAACTTGGTCGGCAAGTCCCGGCGGCGTGCGATAGATCGGCCAACGCTCACCGCGCTCCAGGGGATCGCCCCCGTCGATCGGCTCGCCAGCCACGTTGAACATCCGGCCAAGCAGCTCCGACGAGACGCGGACCGAGAGCGGTTCTCCGAGCGCCAGCACTTCGTCCCCCCGCCCAAGGCCGTCCGTCGATCCCAGGGCGATCGAGCGCACGGTGCAGTCGTCGAGATGGAGCGCGACCTCCATCCGAAGGGGGGCGTCGGAGGCTTCGGTTTTAGCCAAAAGGAGCGTATCAAGAGGAGGAACGCCGTCCTGAAAGACCGCGTCCACGACCGAACCCCGCACGCGTTCTACTCTTCCAACCTGTCGCATCGCCATGGTTAAACTTCTTCCACGCGCCTTTGACCAGTCCTGTCGTGACGATTTCGGGATCTCGCATCAGAAATCGTGGGGCGCCCAATACCGCCGAAGACGCTACCTCGTCCGTATGCAAAAAAACCCCGCCCGTCGCGTGAGATTCGGCGACGAGCGGGCTTCGATTACCCTTCCCTAGGCACAAGTTCGCTTAACTTCAGATCAATCTCCTGATCGCGTTCAGAGTTACAGCGCAAGGCGCCGGCTCAAGTCCGACTCGCGTGACTAACACTTGCTGCAGGCCCAGCTACGGCCATCCCACGTCCACGTGGCGCCCCACCTAGCCGGCAAGTAATCCGTCAAGTAATCGAAAGATTCGCCCGTATCCCGATTCCAAAGACGAAACCAAAACCATACAGTTGTATAGTTTCCACAGTGATTTCGGGAGAGCTTGGCGAATTCGCTGCTCTCCACTCTACGCTCGATCTCCCTTAAACGCTCGGCGCTCCGGTCGAGCGTCTGGCACGAGAGAAACGTGCTCGAAGATTCGCCATTGTATGACCACACTTTGATGTCCCAGGTGTCGGAGGCGTCGTTGACAATCCAAATGGGAGGTGACGTAACTCCAGATCCATCCCAAGTATTGGTAAACGCAGCGGCCTCCGGTTGCGTAGCCACAAACAAAAAGTACGCCACAATCGCAAGCCTGGCCCCTATCCGTGTCATTCTTGTCCCTCCTAGCATGAATGTCCTCAGGGCGTACGGACCTGGCTGAATATAGTCCGCCCGGCAGCTCACGGCGCGAATTTAGCGGATTTCGCCGCGGAGTCAGCGCCGATACTAAAGAGGTCCGTTGAATGAAATTGTACCGAGGTGAAATTACATGAGCGTTACATTTCGATTACAGGAGTGGGGAAAGAAGTCGATCAGAAAGTTGCGGCATCGATCGAAGTAGGGCCGGGCGCCGATCGACGAATACAGGCGCAGCGCCTGACGCAGCATCTCCTCCGCACCGGTGCGGTCGCCGCGCTCTAGCGCCACGCGGCCGAGCGCCTCGGTGCACAGTCCAATACCCAGCTTAAAGCCGTACCGCTCCGCTAACCGCAAACCTTCGGCTGCGGCCTCTTTTGCCCTCCCGTGAACGCCGGAGCGAAGGTAGGCAAAGCCGCGAAAGGCATGGACCCAATCCAGCATGATCCACGTGTGCGCGACGTCGGCGAGATTGGCGGACCGATCCAAGGCCTCGAGCCCCGCCTCCACTTCCCCTGATTCCGCAAGAGCCGCTCCCAGCCAAATGCTGGCGTAGTATTCGTTGTGAAGGTGCCCGGCGGTGCGCGCCTCCTCCATACCCAACCGAGCGGCAGCGATCGCTCGATCCCAACGACCTTGGAGATAGCACGCCATCGCTTCGGTGGCGTGGAGGTATGCCGCCTGCGATAGGTCCTTGCTGACTGTTTCCGTTGAAGCGAGCTTTTCGATTTCCGATTCGGCTTGGGCAAACTTTCCGGTGAGGACGTAGCATGCCGCCCGTGCAAGCCGCGCACTTTTTCCGGGCAATCGCCGCGACGCTGTCTCCGTAAGCGCGGACGATTCGGTAAACGCATCGATGGCCTGACGGAGATCGCCCTGGAACATCTGCACTGCGCCGATGCCCCCTATTGCGTATCCGCGCAGCTCCGGGTTTCCCGAAGGCCCAATTAGTTCGAGCACGCGCCGCAAGATCGGCTCGGCCTTACTCATGTTCCCTTGTAAGTACAGAGTCTCGGCCCTGGCCAGCAACACTTCGGGGATCTGCCCAGCGACGGTCGCCTGGCCCTCCTCCTCGAGCGCGTCGCGCCACGACTCGTCGCGGCCAGGATCAAACCAATAGCCAAGGCGAAGGCGCCAAGCCCGCAGGCGGAGTTCCGTCTCGAGTTGATTTGGCCCGGCCCCCGACTTTTCGAGGCATGCAAGAGCCTGATCCAAACGCCTGCAGGCGGTCGAGTAAGCAAACACAGCCTCTGCCATTCGGGCCGATTCTTGGTACCAGCTTACGGCCTCGTTCCACAGCTCGCCCTCACGGGCATGATAAGCCAACTGGTCGACAATCGATCCTGCGGCAGCGCCCTCCGCCTCGCCAGCCAACAGATGAAAGGCCCTCCGGTGCAACGTGATCCGGCGCAGTCCGCTCATGCTCTTTGCCACGGCCCGCCGCACGATCTCGTGATTGAAAGCGATGCGGCCCTCACCGGCGCAATGCACGAACCCCGATCGGCTCAGGGCTTCAAATCCCTTTAGCGCCTGGTCTTCGGTGAGGCCGGACACGGAAAGCAGCCGCGAAAAAGTTACCCCTCTCGGAAAGATCGACGCGGCCAAGAGCACGTCCCCGGCCTCGGGCGCAAGACCCGAGAGGCGCCCCGCAACTACTCGCTCCACGGTCGGAGGGATCGGCAGGCGGCCCAAGGTCGCCGTCTCCTCCGAAAGGCGATTTCCCTCACACAAAAACCGCACGAGTTCAATCACGTATAGGGGATTGCCGCCCGTTTCATCGTGAATCCTTTGTGCTAACGGTAGGTCTGCTCCTTTGGCCGCGTGGACGACCAACTCACGAGTCTCGCCTGGCGAAAGCGGACCCAGCGCAAAGCGGACCGCTCTGCCGGCTCGCTCCAGGGCGATGAGCGTCTCGTTGAATTGAGGCGAGAAACTGTCGCCTCGGGACGTAGCCAGGATCGTCGGATGGGGGCCGACGTGGCGCGGACCGAGCAGAAATGAGAGAACCTCCAAAGTGGCATTGTCAGCCCAGTGCAGATCCTCGACGACGATCAAGACCGGCGGGGGCAGAGCCCCTATAAAGCGTGAGATCGCCTGGAGCAGCCCTAGACGATCCTCCGCCGGGCCTTGTGACTCCTGCACGGGCGCGGGTGTTGCAATCTGCGAATCGAGAGCGATGTCGGGCGCCAAACGGGCGAGTTGTCGCCACCAGACGTCCGAGAGGTCGATACTTGCCGGATCCACTTGCCCAAGGTACCGCGTGATGCACTCCACGATGGGGGCGTACGACAAATCCTCTCCATATGGAGCGCAGTGCCCCACCAACACGGCCCCGAAAGGTTTTGCCAACCGTCTTGAACCTTCCGGCTGCAGGATCGCCCTGAGCGCCTCCTCGACCAGTCGGGTTTTGCCGATCCCCGCCTCTCCGTGGAGCAACACAAAGGCGCCTTCTCCGATCTCTTGTGGAGCAAGCGAGCCCAGCACCTCATTTAGCAGAGAGGCGCGCCCAACCAAGGGCATCGAGGACGTAGCCAGACGAAAAGATACCGCGGCTGGCAGCGCCGTGGGCTCCGGATCGGGGCGGCGGATCGGCGGCGCCATCTCAGGTTGGGACTTGATCCGATTCACAAGTGCGGTCGTCGCAGGATCAGGCTCGGCGTCAAGCTCGCGCATCAAGGTATTGCAAAGCTCCTCGTAGTGCGCGATCGCCAAGGTGCGATCGCCCATGATCGAGTGCGCGGTCATCAGCCAGCGGTGGAAGGACTCCTGAAAATAGTCGATCGCAAGGGCGCGACGGCTGTAGGCAAGCACCCTGTCCCAACGTTCATCGGCCGCCTCGAGCGCGACGAGTTCACGAAAGATCGTAAGCGCCCGGACCTCCCAAGTTGAGCGCTCCTGCTCCAGCCACTCCTCAAACGCGTTACTGCCGCAGTAAAAACCTTCGCAAAAGCTCCCTTGGAACGCCTCCGCAAGCTCTCGCAACGTTTGTAATGAGAGCTTTGCCTGCCCACCGCGGGCTCCGCCTTTGATCGTTCCATCGTGGTCGGAGTTCGCTTCACCGACCTTGAAATCAAACAAGGACGAGGCCCGCTCTTCCACCTCCGCAAGATCCACGGCGACATCGGCCGATCGGTCCCAGCCCAATCGATCTTGCTCGCTGCGTACAGGCCATACGGGAATCTCGTGGCGAAGCCGCGACAACATAGTGTTGAAGTTGCGGCGGGCGCCGATCCCACTCTGGTCGCTCCACAGCAGCGCGCACAGGTGCGAGCGGGGAAAGTCCTCCCTTGGGTGGGCGGCCAAATAGATGAGGAGCGCCATCCCTTTTCGAGACGAGATCGGCGTCGGGACATCCCCCCTTATCAAGGAAGGACGCCCAAGAAGTTGCAGGCGGTACAGCAATCCTCTTCGGATCCTTTCTCAAGATGAAGTCTCTAGTCCACAGCACCGGTCTTTCATTTTTCTAAATAAGCGCTCGCGGGTGAATTTGGACGCCCGGTTGGCATATCCTTCACCGGGCCGTCATACGGGAGAGCAAAAGAGCCCCACGCGCATCAGCGTCGGACATAGGCGCGACTCGAAAATCACGACGCGCACCCTGCTCGTCTTGGTCATCTCGCCTCGGAGCAGGCGTTTGTACCCGATCGTCGTCGACTCGGCCCACGTGCGCCACGCCCCGCCGTCCCAAATCTCCACGGCAAAGCGCTCGACGCGCTGGCCCACTTGGATGTATTCCTGGAGCATGACGACGTTAAACGCCCGCTCCTCCGGCAAAACCAGCTCGACGACGGCCGATTCCGTCCCTTCCCGCGGCATCCAATACTTGTCGTCTCGCCCGTCAATGACGTGATTAGCGGCAAAGAGGCGCTCCGGATCCCTGCTCTCGGACGCGATTACCCGCGCCCCCGCTGCGTAGTCCGTCGCGAACGTTTCACGGAGCACCTGGCCGAGCTCCCTTGCCCGTCTTGCGTCGGCCTCGTGGATCAGTCCCCGCCGGTCCGGAGGAACGTTGAGCAAAAAGACTGCGTTGCCACCAACCGAGCCGTAGTAGATTTGCAGCAACTCCTCGAGCGACTTCACCTTGTCGTCCTCGTGAGCGTGGTAAAACCATCCCGGACGAATGGACGTGTTCACTTCCGCCGGGTACCAGACGAGCTTGGGCGCGTGCTTGATACGCTCGCGGCTGCCGAGGTCCTCGTCGCTGCTCGTTAAGGCTTGGGAAAACTCGTATCCCTCTTCCTTTTGCGACTCGCTCGCGATCTTTTCGTTGTCTTGAAGCGAGGCCGGTACGACGCTCCACTCGCTCTTTCGCGTCCGGCCCGCCTCGTTCCCGCACCAGCGCACGTCGGGACCGCACACGGAGATGACGGCGTCCGGCTGCAACTCCCTGATCACTTGGTAGTAGCCATCCCAATCGTACACCTGGCGCTTGCCGTTTGGCCCTTCGCCGCACGCTCCGTCGAACCAGACGCAGTACAGGGGGCCATAGCCGGTGAGCAACTCCCTAAGCTGCGCCTTAAAAAACTCATTGTACGCATCGGTGCCGTAGGTTTGCTCGTGGCGGTCCCACGGCGAAAGGTAGATCCCAAATTTGAGTCCTGCCTCGCGGCAGGCGTCGGCGACTTCACGCACGACGTCGCCCTTTCCGCCCCGCCACGGACTGCTCTTGACGGAGTGATCCGTATAGCGACTCGGCCATAGGCAAAACCCATCGTGATGCTTCGCGGTAAGAATCAAGCCGTTGATGCCGGCGTCTTTGCAAACGCCCACCCATTGGCGAGCGTCAAACTCCGTGGGGTTGAAAATCGCGGGATCTTCCGTGCCGTCTCCCCATTCCCGATCGGTGAACGTATTGACGGTGAAGTGAATGAACGCGGTAAACTCCAAGCGCTGCCACGCAAGTTGGCGCGGCGCCGGGGTCACGTTCGCTGCGACACGGAGGAAATCGACTGGCATCCGGTCAACTCCTGACTCACTTGGATGTCGGCTACCGGTCCACCCATTCGGTCTTTCCGTGCGCCAAACCTCCATGCGGTGTCGGCGAGAAAAGTAAAAGCCCCCGGGCGATCAGTCCCGAGGGCTAATGCGTTACCGTGCGCCAAGGAGCGTCGCCGCGCCTTGGTTTACCTCGATCTTGAGCGGATGGCGGCCGTCGCCGACGACGCCGGACATTTCGGTGACCGTTCCGGATTGAGACTTTTGGAGGTTGAGGTTCGTCTCGAGTTCCCCCATGTCGATGATGGCTTGAATGTCCCACCCGCCTTCGGGCGCGAGCCGCACCTCGAGGTCGCCGAACTGCACGCTTAGGTCTGCCCCGCCTCGCAACCGGTCGACGGTTCCCGCGCCCATGTGGATGTCGACGTCGACAAACCCTTCCGCTTGATCCACCTCGATGGTTCCAAACCTCACATCGCCTGAGACAGTTCCTGCGACATCCCGCACGATCACTTCGCCGCCAACAATGCTCACATTGACGGGACCTTCGGCGCCGACCACCGCAAGCGATCCATATTGGCCCGACGCCGAAACGGGTCCTCTCATGTTGCGAATGTCCGCTCGACCGCCGAAGTGCTGAAGTCGAAGTTCGCCGCTCAAACCTCCCACCGACAGGTTGCCCCGGTGATCGATCGACAGGTCCGTGCCTTGCGGGACGGCGAGTTCGACGTCGATCTGAACGGCGCGCACTCCTCGCGGCAGCTCTTGCGGGCTCGCGACCTCTAAGCGAGCTTCCCCGTCCTCTCGTTTCCACGAGACCGATACGCTGCGGGCAAACTCCGCAACGTCTCCCGTCCCCCAAACCTTGACCGTGTACGACACGGTCGCCTCGCTCGACTCGGACTCGACCACCCTGAGGCTACCTACAGTCCCATGGGTCGCCACCCGCTCACCTTGCGCGATGGCTAACGGCGGCAGCGTCCGGGACTCCTCAAAATTGGGCGGAATCGTCGTCCCGACCGAAGGGTCAAACTTAATGAACGCCTGGTCGAATATCCCGCCGAACGTGCCCGAGGTCGGCCGCACGAAATCAAACGCTGCGAGAACCGATACGATGATGAACCCAGCGATCAATATTCGCCTGGTCTGCATGCCACTTCCCCCAATTCATCCGCATGGTAAATCCTTTGCATGGGGCGCATCGTCGTCATACCTCGACCGCCCGTTCTACAGTCACGTTGAGGACCCAGTACAGGCCGGCGAGAAAGAGCGCCACGGCCAAGATCGGGCCTGTTTCAATGGCTACGGCGTGCGTGCCGGGCACGTTGTTCATCACGTAGTAGGCCTGTAGGCGCAAGTCGGGCATCCACCCGAGGAACCTATGGCCAAACCACGCGGCCTCGCCCATCAACCAGATCGTTAGAAACCAGGTCCAGACCATCGCCAGCCCCTGAAACCGGGAGAAGAGGCGGCTAAACACGTACGCAAATTGACTGATCAAGCTCCCGACGAGGATTCCAAAGATCATCGCTCCGTAGAAGATCAGGCCGGTCTTGATCATCCAATCGAGCGGCACGATCTCAAACACATCGACAATCCTTGCGAAAAATCCCGTCCGTGCGGTAAGGAGCGCGGCTCCGCCAAAGATCAGCGCCGAGAATCCAAGGATCCCCGCTGCTACGATTGCAAGCTTGGCGGACGTGATCGTCCACGCCCTCACGGGAAGGCTCAGCATGAGGTAACTCGTGTTCTCACGCCACTCCTGGCGGTAAAGCTGAACGGACGTCCAAATCGCCCACAGGGGCAAAAAGCCCATCGGAAACCAATAGATCAATACGATGAGCTCAGGCTCCCACACACCGACTCTCGAGTACAAGAACGCCGTCCAGACCAGGAGGGCGCCAACCAAGAGCAAGATCTCGCCCCGGTGCCCGCGCAACTCTTTTAGAAACTGCCTCCACCACATTACTCATACACCTCTTCAAACAGGTCGCGAATGGACTTGCCACGCTCTTCGCGCAAAGTCTCGGCATCGCCCAAAAGCGCAACCTGCCCGTTCTTTAGGAAGAGCACTTCCTCAAACAGCGTCTCCGTCTCCACCACGTCGTGCGTCGACATGATGATCGTTTGGCTGCCGATCCGGTACTCTGAGAGGATCGCGCCGAGCACCTTCGACCGCGAGGGCGGGTCGATGCCCGAGAGCGGCTCGTCGAGGAGGACGATTTCCGCATTTCGGCTCATCGCCGCCACAATCTTGAGGCGCGCTCGCATGCCTTTCGACAGCTTTCCGACCTTTGCGTCGACATCGAGGCCCATAAAGCGGACGAGCTCGTCGGCCCTGCTCTGATCCCAGTCCCGATAAAAGGATGAGATATAATCGAGCGTTCCCTTCACCGTCATCCAGTTGTAAAGGTGATCGATCTCGGGCAAGTACGCCACTTTGGCCTTGGTTTTGTGCGACGGCGCCTCTCCGTCGATCAGCACGCTGCCGGCGTCGGGGCGGTAGAGCCCCGCGATCAATTTGAGCATCGTCGACTTGCCGCTGCCGTTTGGACCGAGTAGGCCCATGAAGACCCCTTCGCGTATCGTAATTGAGAGGTCAGCGATCGCCGGTTTGTTGCCGAAGCGCTTGACGACGCCATTAAAGGTCGTGGTCGCCACGGACATCACCGCCTTGAATGATCCGGTCGTACGCCTCGCTCACGAGGTTGGTCATCCCATCTTTTGTGTACCCAAGCGAATGCATCTCCTGCACAAAGGAGACTAACGCCCGCTCCGCCATCTCCCGTCGAATCTTGGTCACGAGGTCGGGGTCGTTGGATATAAATGTGCCTTGTCCGCGCAATGTCTCAGCAATCCTTTCCTGTTCCATCTCCCGATAGGCGCGTTGAACCGTGTTGGGGTTGACCTGCACCATTGTCGCCAACTCCCTTTGCGAAGGAATCCTATCACCCGGCCCGAGATCTCCCCGCGCGATCGACCGCTTGAACTCGTCGATGATCTGCTGGTAGATCGGGCTTCCCTGATCGAGCCTCAGCTGCATTTACATCAATACCTTTCCGCTTCCGTTTCGAATCGGCCGAATGCTCGTCGCCAGCGCCACAGCCAACCAAAAGATCAGCAACGCGTTGACCGGATGCAGCGCCGCCAAGACTCCCCGCCCGGACCCGGCCAATGCATACTGCAGGCCGACGAGCACGAAAAGCAGCGTCGGGCGCAAGTACAGGCCTTGGCCCTTTGGCATCTTGCCGACAAACGCTACAATCAGCATCACGACGGGGATCAACTCGAAATAATGCACGAAGGAAACGTGTCGCACCCAGTTGATCGCATCGACGAAAACAGCCATCCCTGCGAGGAAAACCTGATATCCCACACACAAGACGAATACCCACGCCAGCGCCGCATACGCCGTCTCGAAGGCCCGAGAGACCCCAGCCTTGCTAGCGGTTGCGTCCGTCCCAGATACTTGAACCAACTTGCTTTGCCTTGCCATGTCGTCCACCCCTATCCGAAATCGTAGTGACGCTTATGAGAGATCGTGGTGATGCGCCCTTCGTGTGACCGAGCGCCGGTCTTGGCCCAGGTCACTCGAGTGCGCCTTTCGGTCGTCTAGGCGCTTTGGTTCGCCTGTTCACTGATTTGCTGGTTCGCTTGTTCGCTCACGCTATTTCCGACTGCAGGTCCTCTCGGCCGACACATTTCATCAACCAGGCGCTAAGTGCAACCACGCTCCTTCCCCTGCGCCCCAGAGACCCACTGCACTAGTCGGATAGTGCAGTGGTATTGTAGCACACTCAAGTAGAGGGTGTCAACAGCACCAGCTCTCGGTCACACCTAGTCGTCCGAGGAATGACCGCAAAAATCGCGTGGGTCATGTCTCGTGCGCCTAATGCACAGGTTGAATTCGTCTAGCTCGCTATTTCCCAACACACCGACGGTCGGAAGGTTACTCGATGGGCTCTAGTGCCTCTCCCGCGGCGTAGCGAGCATTTTTCGGATTGCCGATGGCCGGTCGTGCGGCATGCCGTCGGCCCAATCGTTCTTGCGTTGGCTCATCATTGGCTCAAATCCAAAGACTTGAGTACGTCGGCTAAAATCCACATGTCCTGTCCTAGCTGATCGGGTCACCACGATCGGATGTATCTCCCTCGCGTCCGAAAAGTGCGGACTATGGCGGTGACTTTTTCGCCGAGCGCGTCCATTGCCGATGACGACCTCGCGTAGCTGGAATTTCTTCAGCGTCACCCCGGTCGAGAGTCTGCCCGAGAGCCCCCAAAGACCTCCCCTGCGGCGTAGCGTGCATTTTCCGGACTTTCCGTTCGAGCGACATTCCCCGTCCAATTGCTCCGGGCATCGTGCCAGCTTCACACAATCCGTCCCCAGTTCAAATTCTTGTAAGTTACAGCACCACCGGATACCCTCACCAACAGGATTTCGCGCTCAGCGGGAACAAATGTTCCCTCGTACGAAGAGATCATGTTGAAAGGAGAGCGCGCAAATGTCGGCAACGGGAGCGAAGAGACGTTCTCGATCGCATCGATATCTCGAATGGATTCCCGTTCCGCCCTCACTCTTGCTCTCAAAGGATTTGACGCCTGCTGCGAAGTTTCTATGGATAAGGTTGCGCTTCGATGAGCTTGACGCCGAAAGACGTAGCCAGCGAATGCGATCGCATGCTCCCACGCGGCTTGTAAGGCGCACGTGCTTGGCCCGTTCCACCGTTTATGAAGCTCTGAAACAAGCGTTGGCGACGGGCTGGCTGGAGCCGTATGGCGATCCGAGCACAGGCGAGAAGCGGTGGAAAACCGTCCGCATTGAGACGGACAGCCGCATGGTGAAGATTCCAGTCGGATTGATCCGGGCGTCTCACACGCTGCGTCCACAAGCAATTTTGTGCTACGGCATTCTGCAAGTGTTGCCGAGCTCGAACGGGCGTACGGGCAAATTTAAGTGGTCGGAATTGAGAGAGCTGACCGGGTTGCACTTAAGAACTCTGAAACGGGCTTTTCGAGCGCTCGTAGAGTCCCTCTGGGTCGCCAGCCAACAACGGAATCGACGGGCACCAATCTGGTTTCGCCTGCAAGACGCTGATCGAGCCTACAAAGAGGAGGTCCAAAGAAGCCTAGAAAACGGACACCTTGGAGAAGGCATCATGAGAGCGATACTTTCCCTGATCGCCGACACGAACGTGTGCCAAGATGGCGCCAAACCGAAGTTCCTCGTGAACCCAGCCACGGGACAGCTCATGGAACTCGACCGGTATTACGCCGCACATGCCGCGGCCTTTGAGTTTAATGGGCCGCAACACTATCACCCGACGGGTCGATTTACCAAACATAGCGTGGCCGCGCAAAGAAAACGAGACGCCGTAAAACGGCAGATATGTAAGGATCATGAGATTTCACTTGTGGTTGTGCATGGCGCAGATCTCACGCTCACCCGGATGTTAAAGAAGGTTGGCAACCTGCTGCCTCGAAGGGTACTGCGCGGATATAAGCAGACGATACGATTTCTCAACGCCTGCGGCCAGCGCTACCAGAACGCAGCCGCGCTCGGGTGAGCGTGCACGAAACCGCCGGTCGCTGCCACATGTAAATACCTACGGTTGCAATAAGCCTCCGTCTCACATTGATACCGAATGCTACTGCTAGACGCAGTTCCAGCGCTTGCACGGTGGTGCGTCGCCGGTACTTTGCGGCCCTCCCGGCAATTTGCGTAGGCGCCTCCCTGCTCCCCCCTCCTTTCCATTGGTGCTATAACACGCGAGCAATATCATTGTATGAGAGCCTGGGTGGTTCGAAATCTGCCTGGTACCTATCGGCAAGGGCGATCTCACGTGCGACTTCTCGCAGTCGATGAAGAAAAGGCCTGCTACAGAAAAGGCCGCTCGAGCGACAGAGTACGGCCGCAGTGATTCGTGGCCGTAGGAGGCACTATTCGGAAAGCCTGTGTTCGCCCGATCGAATGGGTGGTAGTGAAGATGCGGTCCACAGCCACTCGGACCGACTCCGGCCGTGCGCCGCCAATACCGCGGGCCCCCGACGTTGCCCCGACAATGCCCCCAAAAGCCGCTCCACAAACCCTCAGCAAGCCACTGGATAAGCCGCTCGAGAAGCTCAGCGATATCCCACGCCCGCAGGCAATGCGGACTCAATTTAAAGGAATTTCTATCCATTTAGCGCATCACTGCGCATGACAGCAATGCCAAACCCATCAGCCCAGGAGGTGCGCCAGAATGAAGAGATTGTTCGTGATGATCCGGACTTTGGCGTCGCTGGCGGTGTGTCTTGGAGCGTCAGTGGCCTTTGCTTTGGCGCCATTGGTCTTTGTTGGGACGCCAGTCGCATCCGCTGGAGCGCCAGTTGCATCTGCTGGGGCGTCAGTCGCGTCTACAGGCGGCACGATCACGTGGGGAAGTGAGCAAATGTTGCCGAGTTTTGCCGAAGTGAAACAGTTGGACGTCGTCGACGTATCGAGTGCAGACGGCGACGTGAAGCTGCTCATGGCTACGCTGCAGGGAATCGTCAACCGGACGGAGCCACGCCTCTACCTCATCGAGGAGTCGGGTGGCGAGGGTAAGTACACTTGGCTGCAAAGCCTGGGCGTTCCGTACACGCTGGCGGACATTTGGGGAACCCTCCGCAAGTACGCCGGCGAGATCAACGGAATCATCGTATACGACCCCGAGGTCCCCGACACGATCAATGCAGCGACCACGCTTGCGGGCCTGCGTGACGCCGTGGTCGCCGCTCCTCGATTTGCAGCGGGCCTAGGTGCGCCGCCCTACAACCTACCGATCGTCGAAGACCTCAGGGGCCGCTTCAGCGACAAGTTCGAGGTATACGAATGGCAGTACGAGCACCTGTGGCCCAAGGCCACAAAGCGCATGCTGATCGGCCTAAGCCCGGGCAGGCTGAAAAGCGTGCCCGAGATGCAGCAAGTCAAGTACACCACGGTACTGGTCGAGCCGACCGAAGAGCGAGCGGCATCCAACAGGCGGACCTACGAAATCGACCTCACGCCGTTCCTTGGGGGCGATGGAATCTACCTCCGCTTTCAAGACAACTTCCCCCAAGATGGTTGGGGCCCGTCAGTGCATCGGGTGACCGTCAAGGCCGATGGCGAGGTGTTTGTCGATTTCGTCGCCAACAGCGCCGCCGAGCTCGAGCGCCTCTTTCAGGACGGGCAATCTCAAGCCTCCGCCGGATTCTCCGGTCACCGTTATGCGGACAACGACCGCTACTTCGTCTACGATATCAGTCCACCTGAGGGCACTCAAAACCTGACGGCCTACGTGGATATGTGGAACCAGTTCAAGGTCTCCGTGGCCAACGAGCGACCTGGTCCAACGACGTACACCGAACCCTACGGATACTTGCGCGACTACGCGGTGGCCAATCGGGCGATGGTGTTTTGGCTGCGCCCCAACGTTCCGAGGGACCGGGCACTTTTCGAAAAAATACTGGCCGACGTGGAGCCGGGAACGCCCTACCTTGGGTGGTTCGCAGATGACGTCGCCGGAGAGTTTAGTGGCGTTGAGCTCACCTCCCGCTACGGAGTGTACGTGCTTGCGGCGGACTGGTTCAACAACTTGACGGTCTTTTCCGGCACGCGCTCTACGCCCATACCTCCGAGAGCAACCAGATCAATCCCGCTTGAAAACAAGATCTACCTTACGATGGTCTTGGGCGAAGGCGACAACCTGCAGTACAATCAGCACCGCATGCGCGTGCTGTGGGGCGATCCCAACCGGGGCAAAGTGCCGCTCAACTGGACATCGAGTCCGCTCCTCGCGGACGCGGCGCCGGCAATCCTCCGCTACTACCACGAAACAGCCACAGAGAACGACTACTTAGTAGCGGGACCGTCGGGCGTCGGCTACTTCTACCCTGTCGCATGGCCCGGCGACTTGCTGCAGGAGTTCTTGCGCAGGAGCGCTCCATATCTCGAAAAATCGAGGATGCCCGTGGTCTATGTGCTAAACCGCCTGAGCGAGAGGAACGTGCGCCCGAGCGATGCCATCGCAGAGGCGTACCAAGCGGAGTACAACCCGCCGGGAATCTTTGTGAGCTGGGAAAGCGGGTTCAGCGCCTACACGCTCGCCGACCTCCCCGTCTCAACCATACGCGGGGTTGGCAGCGTGCAGGAAGCATTGTCGGTGCTGCGAGCGGCCAGAGCGCAGTGGAGCGGCGATCGGCCCATGTTTCTCTCCTTGGGCCTCCTCGCTTGGAACCTGACGCCGTCCGACGCGCTCACGATCGCCAACAACCTCGGTACCGAGTTTGAAGTCGTGCTCGCCGATGAGTATTTCGCGTTGATGCGCCGCGCAATGAACCTTCCAGAGCACGAGAGAACATCCGGGGACTAGACCCCTACATCAGGCGGCCTTTTTCATTGGCAATGTCCATTTGAAGGAAACCGTCCATATTTAGGCCAAATTTCAAAAGCGAACCAAATCCTTAGGGAGGGAAAAACGAAAATGAGAAAGATCGGCTTATTTGTAGCTATGGCGCTGATTCTCGTCGCCATGATCAGTGGCACCGCGCTCGGTGTGAACATCTCGGTATGGCATTCGCTCAGCGCCTCCAATGCCTCGGGGACACTCCAAGCCATCGTGGACGACTTCAACCGACTCAACCCTGACATCAATGTGGAGCTCGTCTACGCAGGCGGATACGTAGAAGCGATGGAGAAAGCGCTCGCCGCTCATGCAGGCGGCGCCGGCCCCCATGTCATGCAGTTTGAACAGACGCGCAGCGCTGCTTTTTACTACGCCGGAGCCCTTCGATCGATCGATGAGTTCGTAGACGGTCCCGACGGGATCGATATCTCCGACTTTTCCCAAACGATGCTCGGCGCCGTTACGTACGACGGCAAACTCTACGGCCTGCCCTTTAACGTGAGCACGCCACTTCTCTACTACAACAGAGGGCTCTTCCTCGAGTCCGGCCTCACGGAAAACGCTCCTCGCAATTCGCAGGAGCTCCTCGAGTACTCGCGCAAGCTCGCTCGTGACACGAACGGCGACGGCCAGACGGACATTTACGCAATCGACTTCTACGAGTGGGGCTGGATCTTCGAGTCGTGGATCGGCCGCTATGGAGCCCGCATCCACAATGACGAGCTGACCGAGTTCACCTTCAACTCGCCCGAAGCCATCGAGGCGATGGAGTTTGTCCAGGCACTCGTGCACGAGCAAGGCGTCGCTCGGGCGCCCGGCAATTACTCGCAGTTTTGGGCAGGCACGCTTGCCATGCGTGAACTGTCCACCGCATCGCTTGCGAACAACATAAAAACCGCGGCAGAGCACAACATGGACATGGCCGTAGCCCCGCTCGCTTGCGAAGTAGAGTGTTACGCTCCGATCGGCGGCGGAAACTTTTTCATGCTGGACACCGGCACCGCCGAGGAACAACTGGCGGCTTGGAAGTTCCTCAAGTTTCTCACCAACACGGAAAACCTCGCCCGCTTCTCACGCGATTCGGGGTATATGGCGGGACGCCGATCTTCGTTTGAATCCCCGATCCTGCAAGAGGTCTTTGCCGAGCAGCCGGAGTTTCGAGTCACGTACGAGCAAATGGACCACGCCTACCCGAGGCCCAAAGTGCCGTTCTGGCAGTCGGACATGGCGCCGCTCATCACAGGGTTTTTCAGAGACCAATTTGCTGGGCGGGGCAACGTGCAGTTGCTCCTCGACGAGGCCGCACGCACGGCCAACAATCGCTTAGCCGAGTGGCGTGATTCGCTCGGTCTGTAACCCAACCTGGAAAAGCAAGAAAAGGAAAGGCGTGTCGATTTCCCACGTCGAACTATCTTCGTTCGAAGGCGCCGGTTGAAGCCTCGGTGAAGACGCGATAAATGGCAAGGGGCTGGGGAATCCCCCGAACGATTCCCCGCTCCATTGCCCTTCCACACCCAAGTACAATTTACACGGGAAATGTTACGTTTTTACTCCACCGTACACCAACCATCACCCTCTTAACTCCGAGCAAAGAGGAATGTGATCAAAGCAGGGATCATCCGTGCAGCAAATCGACGTCAAAATGCTTGGCGCCTTTGAAGTGCGCAGGGGCGGCGTGCCGATCCAGGGACACGAATGGGGCCGGCAAAAAAACCGCCTTCTCTTGAAATACTTCCTCGCCCATCGGGGGACGCCGATCACCCAAGAACAGCTCATTGAGGTGATCTACTCCGAAAGGCCAAGCATGGCGCTCTCCCGAAACCTGCTCGGGCGCATCAGCGAAGTTCGACGCATCCTGGAGCCCGACTTGAAAAAAGGGAACCAATCCACGTTTATCGTCCGGGTCAACCAGGGGACGTACCTCTTTCCCGCCGAGGCGCCTTGTACGACGGATGTCGAGGCGTTCGACGAGGCGATGCGCCAGGGCGGCTCGCTCTTTGCGCGCGAGCAATGGAAGCCCGCCTCGCACGCGTACAAGCGCGCGCTCGACCTCTACGCAGGCGACTTCTTGGCAGAGGACCTCTACGAGGAATGGACGACGCCGTTGCGCGAACGGCTGCGCGTTCAGTTTCGTGAGGCGCTGATCAACGCCGGGACATGCCGGATCGAGCTGGGCGCGTTCCAAGACGCGATCAGGGAATTCGATCGGGCCATCGAGCTCGACCGGGCGGACCAGGCCGCATTTCGAGGCAAGATCGCGGCTCTATACCACATGTCCGACCTCAACCGGGCGCTGCAAACGTTCGAAGAGTTGGAGCAAGTCCTCGAGGATGAAGGGTACGATCCCGATCCCGAAACCCACGAGCTTCGACGCGCGCTCCTCAGCGGGTCTTTGGAAAGGAAGGCTCCCGCCACTCCCCACAACCTGCAAAAACCCGCCACGCCCTTTTTCGGTCGTGAGCGCGAGATTTCGCTCCTCCTAAAGGAGCTGGCGGACCCTGCAAACCGAGTCATCACACTGCTTGGAACCGGGGGAATCGGCAAGACCCGCCTTGCAATCGAGACAGCCTTTCGCTGCTTGCCATCGTTTGGCGACGGGATCTACTTAGTCTCTGTTCCACACGATGCCACGAGCGCCCAGCTCATCTCGGCCATCGTATCCGCAGTGGGGATCTCCCTCCAAGCCCAGCAGGATTCCAAGGAACAAGTCTTGACCGCCATGCGCGACAAGTCGATCCTGCTGCTCATCGACAACGGGGAGCATGCGCTCAAGGCCACGGGCGTCTTGGAGGAGATCGTCCAATCGACCAGTGTCCGCCTGCTCGCCATGTCCCGTGAGAGGCTTCATGTCGCGGGCGAATTGCTCATCGAGCTCCACGGCCTCGAGTACTTGCAAGGCGACGAGGCAGGGGTTGCCGCCGCCCAATCGCTGGCCGGCTTTAGCGCGACGCAACTGTTTGTCGATCGGATGCGCCGGGTCAACCACGAGTTTGCGCTCTCCGACGCCACAGCTCGCGATGTGGCCCGCATCTGCAAGTTTGCGGGCGGAATGCCGCTCGCGCTCGAACTTGCCGCCTCGTGGGGGCGAGCGCTTTCGTGTCGCGAGATTGCCGACGGCATCGAGGAGAGCTTGAGGTTTCTTGACCGTACGGCGGATACATCGAGCGAGCAGCGCAGCGTGCGGGCGATCTTTGACCATACTTGGTCCTTGCTCACCCCGGATGAGCAGCGGATATTTGCCACGCTCTCCGTTTTTGTCGGCGGAATGTCCCCGGACGCTGCGCTAAGCGTCGCCAATGCTCCGCTGTCGTCGATCGTCGCTCTGCGTGACAAGGCCCTCGTACAGAGAGCAGATGCCGACCGCTATATGATACACGAGCTCTTGCGGCAGTTTGCGGCGGAAAAGCTAGGCGGCGACCCCGACCTCGAACAAACAGCTCACAAAGCGCATGCTCGCTATTTCTGCAAACTCGCCGCATCGAACATCGACGCTCTAAACGGCAGCGAACAAACTCCGGCGCTTGCGCGTCTGCAACCAGACGCGGAAAACCTCGAAGCTGCCTGGCGATGGCTGGTGAATCACGGCCGCGTCGACGACGTCGCCGCGATGATGGAAGGCTACGCACGCTTCCTCGATCTCAAAAATCGGTGGCAGGAGTGGATCGGGCTGCTGACCGAGGCCATCGAGCGCTTTCGCGCTGAAACAGATCCAACAGCGGGCCAAATAGACGCTCGCCGGACCCTTGGTCGACTCCTCGTCATGTACGCTACTGCCAACTTGAGCGTTGGAACGCCCGCCGAGGCCAACAAGGCCCTGGACGAGTCCTTAACCATCGCCAAAGACACAGGCGACTCGTTGCTCGAGGGCCTCTCCCTATCCGGCCTTGGCTCTGTTTACCAGATAAACGGTCGACACGAGGAGAGCGAACGCGCTTTGCGCCAGAGCCTCGATCTCCTCAAGTCCAAGGCATCCGGCCACGATGTTGCCCGGACGCTCTCCAAGCTTGGCGTCACGTTGCGCCTGGGGGGAAAGCGAGACGAGTCCGAGGCCGCCTTCCTCGAGTGCCTCGAGACCTACCGCAGCTTGGGCGATCCGACCGAGATTGCGGGAACGCTTGCCAATCTTGCAACTTTGTATGGGGCCCAAGGCAAATTGGACGCCGCGATTCGTTACTTTGAAGAAGGCCTCGAATTAGCAACCCAGTCCGGCCACCGTCACCTGATGCTCGTCTGCACGATGAACCTCGGTTTCATCGCCTACATCAAGAAAGATTACGCGACGGCCAAGTCGAGGTGCCTCGAGGCATGGGAGATTGCCAGCGAGATCGGGCACCAGGAGGGGAAAATCTTCGCGCGCTACTACCTTGCGCTCGTCTGCCCGCGAACGGGCGACTTTGACGAAGCCGAGGAGTACATTCGCGCTGGAATGAAGCAATCGATGGAACTGCAGGCCACGGCCTCGACACTCCGGTTTGTCTACGCCTTAGGGCGCCTACAGCAATTGAAGGGCCGGCTCACGGACGCGATTGCCCTGTTTTCATTTGCCCTCGGTCACGAATCCATATCGGTGCCCACCAGGAATGACATCAACACCGACATGGCCCAAATCGAAGCGAGTCTCACCGAAGCAGGGATCGCCCAAGCAGAGGTTGCGGCTGCAAAGGAGCGAGGCAAATCCCTTTCGCTCGAAGAGATATGGTCTTGGATTGAAAACGAGTGAGTATGGCAAGCGAAATTGCAGTCGGGGAAATTGGAATAAGTCGATAAGTAAAAGCGGCGCTGGAGGTCACGTCCGGCCGACGCATGTGGGAACGTGCCGGCCGGACGAACGTGACGCTAAAACTCCGGACCCTCGGTGACCAGATCCGGCAATAGGTGTGCGATGTGGTCCACAAGCTCGAACATCGTCGTTCCGTCCCGCATCAGGTCGACACGGGCAATTGCTGCATGGGCGAAACCGTACCGGTTGTGGTCGCAAGGCGGACCTTCTGCAAGGACGGTGAGCAGCACCGAACCAAACGCGCCATGGCAGACCACCGCAACCCGGTCTCCGTCTTTGTGCAGGTTCTTGATCGCCCCGAGCACGAGGTGGGCCCGAGCATACGTCTCCTCGCGCGTCTCGTCGATGAGCGGCGCGTACCAGTCGTCGGGCCACTCGAAAGGCTGCGTCGGTTTCGCGGCCGGATAACGCTTGGCAAGCTCCGACACGAGCGGATAGCTCTCAAGGTGCTCTCCTGACGCCATCGCCCTCTGCCGGGCCTGATACGCTGAGCCTCCGGCGCCGTCCGCTTGACGCTCCCGAAGCCTTGGCCAAGACCGCCTCCCTGTCTCTGAGAGCGCAGGCCACATGTGCCATGGCACACCCAGCTTTTCGTGAATCGGTAGGGCCGTCTCGATCGCTCGCCGATATGTGCTCGAGTAAAGGGTATCGATCCCCCACTCGGCGATCTGCTCTGCCGTCCGCTGCGCCTGCACCTGACCGAGCTTGCTTAGGCCGGGATTTTCGCCTCCGGTGTACCCAGGCTCCTGACTTGCGGGCTGCCCATGTCGTATGATGTAGAGTTTGATTGCCATCAGGCGTCCCCTTTCTCTTCGTTTGCTTCGGCGATGAGGCCGTAATAGCGCGCCAACCAGTACGGGTGGAGAAAGACCGTCCCATCCTCGGCGCGCTTTCCATCTCCCCCGTCGAGTCGGTACGGGTTTGCGTCCCATTTGTGCATCGGCCGTTCGTCGTACGGGAGCGGAACCGAGGCCTGCACGATCCCTTCCGCCGCAAGCTCAGGGTCGATCTCGATATCGGAGCGGTGACTGTTTTCGACCCGCCAGTGTATGAGGTCGAGCGGCATCTCAGCGAGGCTTTGCACGGCGGCTTCAGCGTCCCAGGGCCGCCCGGTGAGGGCCCCGTAGGTGGCGTTCCAAATCGGGGAGCGCTCCGGCCGCTCGTGCTGCCAGTGATGCTCGATGCTCGACAGGTAGATCGCCCGCAGGTCGGGATCGGTCTCGTAACGCAAGAGCGCGACATACGACGTAAAGGCGAGGTTGTCGTCGATGTGCGTCACTCGCCCG
>CAYRIY010000032.1:0-10919 GCA_964424335.1 uncultured Clostridia bacterium | reverse complement strand
GGGTCGCCCGTCACGGCGTACCGATACGATTGCGCCGCGATGTAATGGCCTGTCCACAGGCCGTCGTTGTCGGAGATCTCAACCTGTCCGCTTTCGAGATCCCCCTCCCGTTCGAGCAGGGAGACGGTGACGTACCCCCGCCGTGTGTGGTGCTTTTTAACCATCTCATCGTAGTAGGCGGCCTTTTCGGCGAGGGTCATCAACTTTCTCGTCAGGCGGCAGGCACCGTCCGGCGTGCCCACCCACACGTCCCCGTTCGGGCCCACTGCTACGGCCTGGACGACGTGGTGCGGGAGCCAACGCTTGTAACCAAAGTACTTCCACTTCCCCCCGCTCCAGCAGATCAGGCCCTTGGACGTCCCGATCCACCGCTCGCCCTCGTTGCCTTTGGCGATGAGCCGCACGTCCTCGTATGGGAGGCCTTTCGTTCCATCGATCAGGCGCCACTCGGCGCCGTCATCGTGGAGGACCACACCCACGTCCGTCCCCAACCACAGGTGGCCCCATCGGTCGGCAACCACGCTGCGAATATCATTCGATGGAATGCCGGTCGCGTCTTTGGTAATGGCAAACCAATGCGGGCGCTTGCCGTCGAGCGCGTGGAGTCCCCGATCGGTAGCAAGGAACACGCGCCCCTCGCCAAATGCGGCCAGATCCCGTACCTTAGCGCGGGGCGCACGCGTCACCGCGCGCCAGGCTTGCCTCTCGAGCTTTAGGAGCGCACTGTCGGTCGCCGCCCAGAGGGCGCCTGCCTCGTCCTCGGCCATCGCTCGCACGGGCGCGTCGATCTCCGCTTCGCGCCGCCATGCGCCGCGCTCGAGGCAGTAAAGCGCCTGCTCGGTCGACGCCCACAGGCGCCCCAGCCGATCGGCAAAAAGGAGCGTGAACGGGCCCTCGGGCGCTCCGCTGCCTGTCTCGGCCCGCCACGTGCGGCCGCCGTCTTGCGACCAGCATGCAAGTCCCGCGGGCGTCGCCGCCCACAGCTCGCCGTCGCCTCCAAACACTAGATGCGTCACATCGCTTGACGGCAATCCGTCCTCAAGTCCGTAAAACGTCCTGACCCATTGGGGATACCTACCTAATATGTACGTCGGCGTTTGCTTCATCGAAGTCAAGGACTTGCTACCTCCCATATCAAGCGGTTGTGTTCTTGCGGCGTGTACTCGTGATCGTGCTCGAGCCGACGCGCACAAGCGGTCGTATACGAGCGATCGAGTTCCACCGGTCGTACGCGAAAAACTCGACGCCCCGCATCTAGTCGGCGACGAGCGCCACCGGCGATCGACCGACAGCCTCCCGCTCGCCTGCAAGGACACCGACGAGCGCCTCGAGCGACACATTCCGGTAGCTGTACGCTGCGACAACGGTGTCGACGAACGGGAGCGCCTCGACGTCGTACGGCATGCCAAGTGCGACGGCAATCACCTTGGCGCCTCCATCGACCAGCGCGCGGGCAAGAGCCTGCTGAGCCGGAGAACGGACGACGTTATTCGTGATGAGGACGACGAGGTCGTGCTGCGCAGACGCGTGGACGGCCCGCCGGATCGCCGCTTGATCCGGACTCGCGCCGGTCGCGACCCAATCGACGGTTGCCCCACGCCGGCGAAAGCTTTTCGCCAGCGCCTCCGTCGAGCTCTCGCCCCACCCCGTCACAAGGATGCTCGGGCCGCGCCCAAAGTCGATCGGGAGCGCTTTGGCCTCGTCTTTCAGGAGCGTAATGCTGCGCTCTGCAACCTCCCGGGCAAGCGCGCCGTGCTCCGGCGCACCTACGGTGGCAAACACCTGATCGACGTCGACGAAGGGATCGTCAAAGAGACCCAGTTTCTCTTTGAGCGTCAAGATTCGCAGGACCGATTGGTCGATCCTCGACTCCGGGATTTCGCCGCTTTGCACCGCGGCGAGGACGGCTTGGTACGCGACGTCCATATTCGGAGGCATGAGCAGCATGTCCGCTCCTGCCTTGAGCGCCTCGACCGGGACGCGGCGCGGGTCAAAGGTCTGACGGGCGCCCGCCATGTTTAGCGCGTCGGTCACGATCACGCCGTCAAAGCCCATTTTCGTCCTAAGCAGGTCGGTCAAGATCGGCCGGGACATCGTCGCCGGCGGCCCGGAAGCATCGAGCGCCGGAACCACGATGTGCGCCGTCATGATCATGTCCACCCCGGCTTCGATCGCCCTTTGAAAGGGTGGCAGATCGATGGACGCAAGTTCTTCGGGCGTGTGGTCGATCAGGGGCAAGCCCGTGTGGCTGTCGACGTCCGTGTCGCCGTGCCCGGGGAAGTGCTTGGCGGCGGACGCGACGCCCGCTGAGGCAAAACCAAGGACTTGCGCTGCGACGAACTCGCCCACGAGATCCGGACGGTCGCCGAACGATCGCACGCCGATGACCGGGTTGCTCGGGTTGACGTTGACGTCGGCCACGGGGGCAAAGTTGACGTTGATGCCCATCGCCCTGAGCTCATCGGCGGTCACTGCCGCCGCCTTCCGTGCGAGATCGGTATCGCCCGTAGCGCCTAGAGCCATGCTCCCGGGAAACTCGGTGGCCGGCGCTCCAATTCTGAGGACAGCCCCGTGCTCCTGGTCGATCGCAATCAGGAGAGGAGACCCGGCATCGAGCCCGATTCGCTGGATGTCGTTCGAAAGGCGGGCGATCTGCTCCGGCCCTTCGATGTTGTGCGTCCAAGCAAAGTAGATAAATCCTCCCGGGCGGTACTTTTGAACCGCCTCCCGAATCGTCGGGACGCCGTGGATCTCATTGTTCAAATCGGCGTGCTCCGCCTCGTCGACTGAGGCGCCGTAGGCGTGGATCATAAAGAGTTGGCCGACTTTCTCCTCGAGTGTCATCGACGCCACACGCTCCCACACGCCTGCCGCCTCTGCCCGGCTCACACCGGTCGCCAAAAATGTTGCCACCAACACGGCCATGAACGAAAATGCGCGCACGATTCCAAAACCCCTCTCCAATCCTGACGATACCGTCCCAAGCCGCCAAGTCCTGCCGTTCAATGCGAGTTTTGCAAGGTCGCATTTCGGCGCAATTCGCAAGATAGCAGCAAATTAACCTCAAATAACCTCAAAACACCGAGGTCTTTCCTTAACGTTGTCGAATCTTACGAACCGAATGACCCAATTTTCCGAAAGGAGGGACAACCGTGAAGTACCGAAAGCTCGCTGGTGTGTTTGCCATACTCTGTATTTTGCTCTACCTAGCGTATGCATACTGGGGGCTCTCAAGCAGCGCAGTGCTTGTTCTCTCGGTGATCTCAGGCATTGCAGCGCTGCTTTGCATCGCCATGATGTTCATTCGACCGAAAAAAACCGGCTCAGGGCCCGGTGTCTCGTCCAATTAGACGCTTAAGTCAACATAAGCATCGACGAAAGGTAGCGCGGCAAAGGCGTCCGCCCGAATCGTTGGCCGAGCCTTTGCCGCTCCTTTAGACATTGGGCTCGGCCGTCCCATGACAAGCCTTCCCACGACACGGGCGTGCCTGGTAGAATGTTGCCTGAGGACGACCGCCGGACGGGCCGTTCGGACCGGCCGCGTCGACAACGGCTTTGGGGAAAAGGTGTGACTTCGTGCACGTACTGGTTACGGGCGCCACGGGATTTGTTGGCGCTCACGTTTGCAGAGCGCTCAAACAAAAGGGGTTCGTAATTACCGCACTCACAAGGCGGCCGCCCGCGTCGCTTGCTTCCTACCCTTGGATCGACCGGGCATTTCAGTGGGACCCGACTCAAGGCCTCCCGCCCCTTGACGCATTTCACAAGGTAGACGGCGTGGTTCACCTCGCGGGTGAGAGCGTCGCGGGCCGGTGGACTGAGGCCAAAAAACGAGCAATCGCCGAAAGCCGCACGATCGGCACACGCAACCTCGTCACCGCCATGCAGCGACTCGATTCCCCGCCGCGCGTCCTCGTGAGCGCGAGCGCCATCGGCTACTATGGCGATCGCGCCGACGAACGGCTCACTGAGAAGAGCGCGCCTGGATCCGACTTCCTTGCCGGCGTGTGCCAGGCATGGGAACACGAGGCCACCCGCGCTCGCACGGATCGGACCCGAGTCGTTCCAATCCGCTTTGGCCTTATCCTGGGAAAGGGCGGAGGCGTGATGGGAAAGCTCTTGCCTTTGTATCGCCTTGGCCTTGGGGGGCCGCTTGGAGCGGGGCGGCAGTGGTGGTCGTGGATTCATATCGACGACGTCGTGGGCATGATCCATTTCGGGCTACGAAACGACGTCGACGAACCGCTGTGTGGCACAGCCCCAAACCCCGTCAGGCAGAGGGAGTTCGCGCACGAGCTTGCCAAAATCCTGAGGCGACCCGCCGTGATTCCCGCCCCGACCTTTGCGCTCCAGTTGGCGCTTGGGGAGTTTTCCGTCGAATTGCTCTCGAGCAAGCGCGTCTTGCCCGACCGAGCGAGAAAGCTGGGCTACGCGTTCACGTACCCCAAGTTGGGGAAGGCGCTCTCTAGTCTCGTGGGAAAGTGACGGCTAAAGATCGTCCGGAGGCGTGCGTGCGTAGACGGCTTCCATCGCTTCGAGCACCCTTAGATTGTCGATCTCGGTTGCACTTGGCCTTCGGTCCTCGATGACGGAGCGAGCAAAGTCCTCGACGACCGACTTTCCAAGCCACCCCTCGTAACCTGGGATGGCGGGCAGCGCAAACTCGTCGAATGACTCGACGAGCGGCTCGCCGAATTCCCCTCGAAAGCGGCGCACCTCCAAGCGTTCGCCAAATGGGTCGTATGCGAGCTTTGCCCGCCCGCCCCACGCTGCGATCTGCGCATCCTTCGGCGACTCTTTGTACGGCGAATCGCTGTCGAACGGAATCGCATAGCCGACCGTGATCGACCCGGCCGCTCCGTTTTGCAGGCGAAATGAGACGGAGGCCACCTCTTCGACGTCCACCGGGGCGTCGCTCACCCGGCCTATTGTCCCTGTGATGTCGACAAACTCTAGGCCGGAAAGATCGCGCACCAAGTCGATCACGTGGCAGCCCAGCCAGTGCAAGATGCCGCCGCCGCTCCGCTTGTTTTGAAACAGATAGTGGTCCGGCCCCCGAGACGGTATGTCGGTGGTGATGAGGTGGGCGTGCACGTTGAAGAGGGCGCCGAAGTCGTCCGAGCGAACGAGCTGCCGGGCCCTTTGGTGTACCGGGTGAAAGCGCCGCTGGTAGGCGACTGCAAACTTGACCCGGGATTTGCGCACGGCTTCCACGATCTCCCGCATCTCCTGAGCGCTCCGGCATACGGGCTTATCCGCCAGCACGTGCTTTCCGGCGTCGATGAGGGCGCAGGCCATGTCCCGGCCCATATCGTTTGGCACGACGAGGAGCGCAGCGTCGAATTCCTCGGACCGCAGCAGCTCATCCAACTCGTCGTACACCGGCAAGCGGCGCATCTCGCCCGTGATCGTTCCGCCGTCGTGGAGGATGGCTACCGGCGCCACCCCGCCTATGTGCGGCAGAAGCTGCTGAAACAGCGCGCTGTGAGGATGCTGCGTGCCGACGATGGCAAGGCGTAGGGGATGCTTCATCTTCACGCCTCCTCATTCGCCGAGGCTTTCAATGCCTCGTAAGGGTTTTGACGCACGTCAAGGGGAAGGTACACCCTGGACTTGCGCAATCCGGACGCGTGAGCCGCGTGGATCATCTCGAGCGCCGCCCTTGCGTCGGCGGCGGTGGATACCCCGGCGAGCTCCCGATCTTCCTTGATGGCGGCAATGATCTCGCTCGCGATCATTCGGTTGCTCTCCCTTGTCCAGTCCTTGCCCGACCTTGGGGAGCCGTCCGGATTGTTCTCCCACTCGGGCAAGTACACGCGTTCCCAGGCGCCTGCTTCCGCCGCGGGCAACCAGGTTCCCGACGGATACAGGTACATTTCCCCGCGCGGCGAGTCGCGCAGGGCGATAATGCCCGTCTCGCCATAAATATCGAGTCCAAATCTTTGCGAACCTGGTCGATCGGCGACGTATGACTCGAACGAGCCGGTGACGCCGTTTTCAAAGGCGTAGTACGCCATGACGCCGTTCCCCGCCAAGAGGCCGATCCCTTCGGCGCCCTCTCGGGCGTCGTGGACCGTGACGTCACGTCCGTCCTGAGTGATGTGGCCGTGCACCCAAACGACCTCGGAATCGGCAAAGTAGCGCATGCTGTCCAAGATGTGGACGCCCAAGACGGAGAAGTCCTCGGCCCCCGCCCGATGGTCTCCCTTGCCGTACCCTTTCAGCATGCGCACCGCGCCGATCGCTCCCTCTTCGATGAGGCGCTTCGCGTGTATCTCGTAGCCGCTCACCCTCCGATGGGCGACCGCCATGCGCACGCCGCGGCGCCTGCAGGCATCGACGATCCGGTCGGCCTGCACGAGATCAGCCGCCATCGGCTTTTCGCAAAGGATGCCTTTGACGCCTGATTCGACCGCTGCGAGGACCATGTCGACTCGTTGATCGCACCAGCGAGGACAAATCGCGACGACGTCGGGGCGCTCCTTTTCGAGCATCTCCACGTAGTCGGTGTAGACGGCGCCGGCGCCCGTGCGGCTTGCGCTCTTTTTCGCGCCCTCGAGGTCCGCGTCCGCGACGGCAACCACGTCCGCTACGCCCTCAAAAGCAAGGTCGATCTGGTGACCGTAATTTCCTCGACCGGTCGCTCCGATCACCGCGACACGATACTCCATTCGCGATCCCCGCCTTCTTCCTATATGAATTCCTATATCTTACTGGATGCGGCCGAGCGCCGCCGAAGGGGCGAGGCGGAGCAATCTCGCCCCGCCTCGCGCAGCCGCAGAGTCTAGATGGAAATCGAAGTATCCAGGGCGTACTAAGCGCTTGCGATCTTGTTGCGCAGGACGCCGATCCCCTCGATCTCACACTCGACGACATCCCCGGGGAACATGAACCGGGGAGGATCCATAGCTCCGCCGACGCCGGACGGAGTGCCGGTGCTGATGATGTCGCCCGGCTCGAGCGTGATCAGGCGAGAGAGGAACGAGACGAGCTCGGGCACGGAGAAGATGAGGTCGGACGTCGAGGAATCCTGTCTCACCTCGCCGTTCACCTTGGTGCTCAGGCGGAGGTTGCCGGCATCGATGTCGCCGTGCGTTACGACACAGGGGCCAAGCGGCGCATAGGTGTCGAGCGCCTTTCCTTTTACCCACTGCCCGTCTCGCTTTTGCAAATCGCGGGCGCTGATGTCGTTGACGACCGTATAGCCGTAAATGTACTCCTCGGCCTTTTCCAAGGGGACATTCTTGGCGGGCTTGCCGATGACCACGCCGAGCTCGACCTCGTAGTCCAGCTTCTCGGTGATCGGCGCGCCTTGGTGGATCACGTCGTCGTACGGCCCGACGATCGATGTCGCGAACTTGTTGAAAAACAGCGGCTCATCGGGGATCGGTGAGTTCGACTCTCTTGCGTGCTCCCTGTAGTTGAGCCCGATGCAGATCAACTTCCTGGGCGTGGTGAGCGGGGCGCCGATCTCGCTATCCCCGGAAAGGAGCCACGGCGCGTCGGTGGCGCCGGCGCTTTCCGCAAATTCGATCGCCGCTTTGCACGCATCTTGGCCCACCGTTCCCGTCTCGATCAGGCCCACCAGATTGCTTGGGATCACGGCGCGGGCGACGGACCTCGCGCCATCACGCGAAGCGCAGGCGCCGCTCTCGAGGAGCGACTCTTCGTACGCTCGTTGCAGATCGATGAAGCCGCCCCCCGAACCCTTGACGGCCAAACGACTTGTCTCCCCAATGCGAACCGAGTAAATGCGCAAACCTTCATTCCTCCACTCGTTGTCTTGATCTATTCAAAGACCGGAGTCGCCCCGGTCTCACAGCGCCGGCCCCGTGACCGCCCGCAGGCGCTCATCCTCTTTCTCGAGCCACTCCGCGTAGGCGATCGGCCCCTGCTCGGGCGCTCCCAGGCCCGCCTCCTCCCTCCAGCGCAGCAGCGGATGATCCCTCCGCTCTTGCGGAAGGCGGACGGGCCTCCGGTAGGCAGCAGATTCAAAGATGCCCATCATCACTTCGAGGACATGCCGTCCCTCCCGCCAATTGGAGGGGTGCTCTCCCCGCTCGTCGAGCGCTCGGACAAATTCGTCGACAAAGCAGTAGTCGTCCCTGGTCGACGTACGTTCCGGGCCGACGATGCGTGATGGATCAAAGTGTTCGGGCATTTGGGTCGGGAGCTCCTGCCACTCGGCCTTGCCCCCACGCGGAATAAAATGCGGCGTGGGCAGCCAAAAGGCAGAACCATTCTCGTGCCAGAACAGGCGGCCCTCCTCGCCGTAAAACTCAATCGCGTCGCCATCAGGGTCAATCGGTTCGAGTCGATGCTGGCGCAGCGTGCCCGTCACGCCCCGGTCAAAGCTGAGCGTAGCGGTGATGTGCTCGCCCACGATCGTCCCCATTCCGGCAGGAGCGTGGCGCACATCAGCAGGCTCGATGGCCCGGCCGCCGGTCAAAGCAACGGCGGAAACCTCCCGGCACGGCCCGGTCAGCTCCAACATGGCGTTGATCAGGTGCGTGCCAATGTTCATCAGCCCGTATCCGCCGTAATAGCCTTTATCGCTCGCCGAAACGTACTTTAGCTCGCCGATCCGCCCCTCGAGGTAGGCCGCCTTCACGGCCCGCATGGCCGGGCCCGTCCGTCCTTGCTGATGGACGGCGGTCACCACGCCCTTCTCCTCCGCCTTGGCCACCATCCGGTCCGCCTGGACGAGGTCAATGCAAATCGGCTTCTCTACTTCGACGTTGACGCCGTGTTCGAGCGCCTGCATGCAGAGGTCATAGTGAAATGCCGTTCCCGTCGCCACAACCACGATGTCCGGAGCGACAGCTCGGATCATCTCGTCAATGTCGGCAAAGCGCGCCTCGACGCCGAGCAACTCCCCAAGGGAATCCCTCCGCTCCTGCATCAGGTCGCACACGCCTACCACCTCGGTGCGCGGGTGTGCGTGGTATGCGACGGCCGCGGCTTTGCCCCGCGAGCGACAGCCCACGATTGCAACTCGATAGGTCTTCTTACCGCTCAATGCCATTCGTGCTCCTTCCTCGCCGACGGCCGGCGCGAGCGGCCTACTCGTCCGGGTTCCAGGTCGCAAGCCATTTCAACATGGATCGGTTGGCGGCTCGCTTGTGGTTGCGGACCAAGATTTCGATCGCTTCCACATCGTTTTCGCGCAAGGTCTCCAAAATCTGAATGTGATCTCGAAACGAGTGCTGCGCGTGATTTTCGTCCGCAAACAGGAGCAGACGTTTGGGTTCGCCCGCCCAGAGGCGCTCGCTTTGCTCGTAAAGGCGTGCGATCGTCTTGACGAGGACGCGGTTAGGCGTCGCTTCGTAGATGGTCGCGTGAAACTCGTCGTTTTGCGCCTTGTACTTCGCACTCTCGCCCGCTTGCAGCGACTGCTCCATTTCGCGCACGAGGCGCTCGAGCCGCTCGAAGTGCTCCTCCGTCAGGTACGGCGCCGCAAGCTTCGTGGCGAGGCCTTCGAGGTACGCCAGCAACTCGAGGACATCGGAGACGTCCTTGTTGCTCGGGGCGACGACGACCGGACCCACGTACGGGTCGTGCGCGACAAAGCCATCGGACTCGAGCCTCTTTACCGCCTCCCGGACGGGAATCTCGCTCATGTCCAGCTCAGCGGCGACCCGGGCGAGGACAATCCGTTGTCCCGGACGAAGCTTGCCCTTTACGATCCGCTCCCGCAATGTGTTGTAGGCCTGCTGGTATTTGGGGAGCGGCTTGCGACCCGCAGCAGCATTTGCCATCGGCGATCCCTCCGTGGACGACCAGAGTTTAGATTGCCTCGGAGAGATTCTCTTACAAAGAAGGGTGATCCTGCAAAATCCTATAGGATTTTATATATGCCAAATAACAACAGAGAGCGTTCACATGTCGCATGGCCCCAAGATACCCCACAGACGCCATGCGACACGTGAACGATTTTCAACGATTTTCCGAATGCGGGACTTCTAGATCAAAGGATTACTCACCGTGCCATGCCAGTCGATACTCGGATGCGTAGGCCTCAAGCACGACCTGCGGCGCCTGTCCACCGCTCACCGCCGCGCTCATGGCGTCGTTTTGGACTTGCCGCAGCTCGAAGAAGCGCGGGTGGGGCGCACTTGCCGAACCGTATTCGAACATGATTTGCATCAGCGTGTTCACTTGCGGGCGCTCGCGGACCCAGTCCCAATCGACTGCCTGACGGTAGATGGGAATGCCGCCAAACGCCTGTGTAAACGGCTCATGTTGTGCCGGAGCGACCAAGTGCTCGAGAAAGGCTAGGGATTCGGCCATGTTCGGCGTTCCCGCGCTCACCGCCACGAAGTCGCCGGTAAGCACGGCCTGCGGCGATCCAAGATGCGGATAGAGCGAGAACTTGATGTTCTCCAAGTCTCCACCCACCTCGATATGCTGGTCGATCAAGCTGAGCACGCCTCCACCGAGGGGATGGGCGCCCATCGCCGCCGTTCCGGTCGCTACGCTACCGCCGAAGCCGGGGTCGTTGAGACGATGCGCGTGGTACAGGTCGACGTAAAACTCAACGGCTTGGGCAATGCGTGCGTCCGTGAGCGAATGGTCCCCGTCACGAAAGACGTCGATGCCCGTCTGGAGCGTAAGCAGGCGAAACCAAAACGATGGGTTCCAACCACTATCGGTCACGTTAAATCCGCTGCGGACGACGGCGCCGTTATCGTCGCGCCGTACCAGCTTGCGCCCGTACTCGACAAGCTCATCCCAAGTCTCAGGCGGGGCGTTCGCATCGAGCCCTGCTTCGGCGAAGAAGTCCGCTCGATACGGCATTGCGCCGACCGCAATCCCCCGCCAGGGCATCGCGACGATCTCGCCCTGATAGCGATTGGTCTCATAACCGGCTTTCCGCACCCCTTCAGGGAAATTTGCGCCGGTTTTTTAAGCCAACTAGG
>CAYRIY010000031.1:11904-32984 GCA_964424335.1 uncultured Clostridia bacterium | reverse complement strand
ATGATTTGCTCGGGCAAGGCGCCGACGGCAATCCACGTTCCGCCAGTCCGTGCAAAGCGGAGCAATGTCCGGGCGACGCCCACATCCATCACCGTGCAGCCCGGCGTCACGATCACGCTAAAGCGCTCATCCCCGATGACCAGGGCGCCGTCCTTCACCTCCCCCCGCTTGACCGACGCATCGTCGAGCACGTCGTAATCCCTTGCGTCCTGATCCAACACGCCGGGATCGGGCTTTTGCCAGTGCATCACCCCGACGAGGTCCATATACGCTCGGTGGGCGCGCTCTGCATCGGGCGTCGCGCCCGCAGGCGCCAGTCCCGCTTGGATGGTCACCGTCGGAAAAAGGAGGCCGATGTCGCAAACGTGGACCCCTTCGCTCAAGACTGCGCTCAACCGAGCAATCGCCGCTGCGAACTGTGCGTAGTGCTTCCAATAAGGTTGTCGCCAGCAGGTCGACGGAGCCGCCCACTCCCACCAACCCCCGCGCGTCGAGTAGTAGACGGCATGAGGGTTGTAAAGTGTCGCACCTGCCCTAAACCATGGCAAGAGCCAATCAAAGGTCTCCTCGATGGTGCCGCCCCAACCGCTCGAGTGGAACGACTCGATCCACACACGCTTGCGGCCGTACAGGTGCGCCATCGAGCTGTGAATCTTCGCATCGCCATGGTGGTCGCTCCCGGGCGCCTGATACCACCGGTGCGTGGCGATGTAGTCGGCGTACTGCTGCACGGTGGCCGAAGGCTCACCGGCCCGAGACGGGCTCTGTTGGTCAAAGCCGCAGATGAGGCCGTGCCGCTCATGCCATGCAAACATCGGCTTGAACAGCGCCTCTTCGGCCATCTCGGCGCGCAGGCGGTGGTAGTGCACCCGCACCTCGCGGCTTTTCTCGTCATCGCGCTCCCAAAGCGCGATCAGGTGGGGCTCGATGGCATATCCCCACCGCTCGGCAAAACGGCGGCCAAACTCCGGCCCCCAACTGGGAAGGGAAGGCAGTTCATCTTGGAACGAACCGACGATCGCCTTGCCGAAGTGCTTACCTACTCTCGCCTCATAGGCGCCGTGGACCGTCTCGAGCAGCTTGCGACATGCGTCGGGGTTAAAGTAGTCAAATCCCCTCTGGATCGAGTACGCCATGCGCAACCGATGTCGTCCTTCGACGTGGATTCGAGCGACGCCATCCTCGATTGGGACGTGGATCACAGGGCCAATCGCTCGCCCCTCCTCGTCGATCTGCACCGCGCCCGCAGCTAGTGGCTCGCCATTCCAAGGACAGGTGAGCGCAAGGTCGCCTTCACCTTCGACATGTGTCGATTCAAGCCATCGGCCGGCGAACTCGGGCGCCTTGCGAACGATTTCCCCTTGGATGTTCGCTCCGGAAAATCCGATTTGATCGTAAAACCAAAGTGAGATCCCTTTCTCCTCGGCGTAGATGCACACGTCCTCGAAGATCTCCCACCAAGCCTCCGAAAAGAAGCGTGGTTGGTCGGGGTCAGATCCGTACAGGGGGCCGGTCGGGGCCAGGTTTAGTATGACGAGGTTGAAAACGCCCCCTTCGACGAATCGGTCCATTTGCCAGCGAAGCCGCTGGGTGTCGAGAGGATCGCCGCTCCACCACCAGATCGGCGCAGGGGAGAAGGCCCGCGGGGGCTTGTCGAATAGCTCGCGCAATCGCTCGTAAACACTCACGTCAAATCACCTCGAGGTTGTCCCGATGAGGAAACAGAGGAAACGGGGCGTGCGGCTCGGTCTGGTACCAAAAGGCGGTCGAGGCGATATCGTCTTGGAGTGGGAGGTATCGCCCGCCCGACCTCCAGCCCAAAGCCTGCATGGTCACGCGCAGATCGCTTTCAAATCGTATGGGATCGGGGATGTGCCACCGGTACATGCCAAACCTCGTTTGCGTCTTGTCGTGACCGTTTGGCTTGATCACCTGACAAAGCCCAAGGAAGGGCGTCGAATACACGCCGTACCCTCCCGGCGCTTCGAAACACCACGCGCCGCCGAAGTAGTCCTCGGTTCCCGTCCCGCAAATCGTCGGAAAGTCACGGTCGCCGTCCAGGTAAAACTTGACCTCTCCCTCGCCCCACCAGCCGTTGTTGTTCACGCCCCAAGCGACATACGTGCCCACATATTGCCCTCGCCCGCGCACGCCGTCCAAAATTGTGTGGGGTTCCTTGTACGGCAAGGGGTTCGCTCTGCGCCACTGTGCGTGAAAGTAGGCGGCGTAATCCGGGACCTCGGTCAAGGCGTAATTGATTTGGTAAAAAAAGATGATGGGCTCAGTTGCCAAACTCTCAACGGTTATCTTCGCAGACTTGCGAAAGGGCATTTCCCAATAGGCGTTCATCCCACCCATCGGGTTGCACGAGATCGGCAATGAGTTTACCGGGGCAAATTGAGCCCAACCGTTGCAAAAGAAATCGCCGTAGGGCGTCTCGACCGACGGCTGCTCTTCATCGTCCCAGTAAAACCTGAGCACGAGCTCTCGCCAATGCTTTGCGATGCACGTCATCCAAATGCTTTGAATCGCTCCGGGCCCCTCGATCTCCGCAATGTGAACCGTTTCGCCCGGCTGAATAAGCACATAAGGATTGACTTTCCATCCTTGCCCCAACTCCCGGGCGCACGACGCGCTTACGCCCTCGGTCGCCATGCCGCCCCGCCCTTTTTCGCCCGTCGGGTTTTCGGCGCTGATCGAGCGAGTCTTGGCGGGAGACAAATACGCTATGTTGCCCAAATGAACCCCTAATCCGTTGAACACGAGGAACGCACCACCCCAAAGATAACTTCAGCCCAACCTCCACCACGAAAGACCGCTCAAGGTGTGGCGGTCTTTCGTGGTGAGGAAAGGTTGAGCCTTCTTAACACGCGACAGTTTTAGCAATCGTTTCGGCAGGCCCGATCGCTCGGACCGGCCAATCGCTACCTACTGCGCCAGGGCCTCGTCGAGCTTTGCCTGCACCTGCTCTTGGACGAACAAGAGCGCTTCACGGGGCTGTTTGCGACCGTTCATCACGTCTTGAAACGCCTCTTCCAGCATGACGGCGTAGTCGCCTGTGACGGGCATACCAGGCCGCATGTTGCGGGCAGTCTGAGCAATCTCGAGGTAGACCGACATGATCGGGTCGTCCATGAAGGGTTCATGCGCCGGCGAAGGCAGGTACGCGGGGATCCATCCGGACGCCCTTCCGAACGCGTCGGTTCCCTCAGGGGTCGCGGTCATGAAGTGGAGAAACTCCCACGCCAAGTCGGGATTGGGCGCCTCGGGCAAGATGCCCATCGCCCACCCACCGATCCAGGACGGATTGGGGGCGCCACTGTCGGCTTTGTACGGCTCGAGCGATGCGCCCATCTCCACGTCGGGGAATGACTGCCGCCAGTGCTTTACGTTGGCCGAGACGGCAAAGCGCATCGCTTCGGTGCCGTCGGGGAACCTGATCTGAGAGTGGACCGCGGGGTTCCATCGCTCGTAGTAGTCCCGCAGGTACTCTAGGGACTCGACGACGAGCGGATCGGCTGCGGTCACGACGTTGTTTTCGTAATCATAGAAATCGCCACCGAAGATCCAACCCCAGGTGTAGATGGTGTTGGCGCCTCCGTAGACATCCCAAACCCGATGGCCAAGTTGCGTCGCACGGCCATCCGCGCCGATGCGCGTCAGCTTTTGGAGGTGCTCCTCGTACTCGGCGAGGGTCTGCGGTCCCCGGTCAGGATCGAAACCGGCTTCCGAGAACATGTCCTTTTGCCACACGAGCGCAAAGTTGGGGTCGACCTGCAGCGTCATCGCATACTGCTTGCCGAGCCACTGCGTTTGCTTCCATGTTGCAGGGATGAAATCTTCCTCGCGGACATTTGAGCGCTGGATGTAACTATCCAGGGGCATCAATAGACCCATGTGCGCGAACTGGGGAACGCCCATGCCGCCTACCATCGCCAGGTCGGGCGAAAGTCCGCCGGCAATGTGCGTCATCAGTTTGGACGTTGGCCCATCACCCGGGTCGCTCCATCCCGCTCCTGAGATGAACTCGATCTTGACACCTGGATGCAAGCGCTCAAAGGCTTCGGCTGCTGCGAGGAATCCGGCGGACTCGTGCTGCTCTGTCCCCCAGACGATTGCGACTTGAAGCGTCGTTTGGGCATGTGCCGAGACTGCAAACATCATCACGAACGCGAACACGACAACGAGCAGGCAACTTCTCTTAACCATCGCTTGATTCATCCTCTCTCCATTTGTTTGAAATCAACAAAGAATCGACGTCCCCCGGTTTCTTTGAGACTTGATCGCCACCCCCGACTTGTTCTACATATACATATAAGTTGTTGGTTGTTTATTTCATGAAATACAAGATTCCTCCTTCCCCGACTTTTTTATCCTACAGAGGCGGTAGGCACTAAGGGGTGACCGGGGGCTGGCCGCCTACGACCTCAAAAGGCCAATCAAGCAGTGACGCCACTTTTTTGAACGTTGCAGCGTTGTGTCCCACGGACATGGCAAAGTGGTGCGTCGGCCCCAAGGCAAACCACTCGTCCATCAAAGCTCTAGGGCCTTTTCCAAAGCGGACGGGGGTCATCGTATTGCCGATGCGGAGGATCTCGCCGTCGGTGGCGACCCCTTCTTTGACAATCATCTTCAATCTGCCGTCTCGCGTCTGGGTTACGCCGAGATTGGTCACCGGTCCGGTTTGAACGCGCGCCTCGACGGAGACGCCGCTCCCCCACTTGCCGTGGTACAACCCCATACCGCGCAAGACCGGTTTCTCTCTTGCAATGGCGATGTGAAACGGACCGTCGTGCCCCACGATCAACGTTTGGTCCACGAAGTCCGCTGCAACGATTTCGCAGTAGCTTCCGCCAACGCCAAGCAGGTCGGAGATCTTCATCGCGACGGCCGTCTTCATATCGCCTTCGCCTGAGCAGGGAATTCCGTTGCCCGTGAGGAGCGATAGGCCCAGGATGAGCGCCTCCTGGATCCGTTCGTACTCGTTTCCTGGACTGCCGCGGTAGTAATACGTAAGCGCGTCGAGGTCATGCTCTCGTACCAAGCGCTCGGTCGCCGCCGCCACCGTGCACGCCCAGTCCATTTGTTCGGACGTGGGCCTTTTGGCCAGCGGATCAGCCGGCACATCTTCGGAAATGACAAAGACGTCGTCGACTTCGGCCCGCTTTGCCGCCTTTTCTCGCTCGGTGACCGTCGAAACAATGCGGGCGAGGTCACACATCTCCAGGATCTCTACATGCATCCCGGTCTGTGCGGTGATCATCGTAAAGTCGCTGTACATGTCGAGCATGCCCGGGTACGTGTGCCCGAGCATTCCCATGCGACCATTGCGCAACGTGCGCACGACGCCCGCGGCGCGGATCCACGCCTCGATCTCGGACCAAGCGCTCACGGCATCGGGGTGGCTCATGGTCACCTCGTCGGACTTGGAGGGCCACACGTGCTCCACAAGGCCGAGCAACCCGTTTACGATGTCAAAGTCGATGCCCGCACGGATCCATGCGTTGGCCACTTCGGGCACGCCGCAAGCTCCGCATTGCGATAGCCATTCGCCGGTGTCCGTCAGAGCGTAGTTCATCCGAGCCGCGGGTTGGAGGTTGAGCACGACGACGGGCCGTCGACAAATCTGGGGAATGGCAATGTGGGACGCGCTCATGGCGTACGTTGCGGCATGACACATCAGAATGTCGACATTGTGCCGGTTAAACCACTCGCCGGCCTCGCGGGCTTTCTCGTCGGTGTCCACCATGCCGAAGTTGTACACCTCGCCCCACTCCGACATGCGGCGCTCGATGTACCCTGCGTATGCGAGCAAGCGATCGCGCAAGCCTGAAAATTGCTCCCAGTAGTGAGGGTGTCCGACGCTGTACAGGCCGACCCTCGCCGGCAGACCTGGTTTTAACGGTTGCCTCAACATGAGCTCGCCACCTATAGATATACATATAAGTTGCTGCTTTGTTTCTGCCGCTCGTGCCCGAATCCTTCTCGGTTAGCAAAAAATCTTAGGGACATCGATCGATGGAGGTGGCAGCTTTCGGCCTGTTATAGTATATATACATACATACGAGTCCAAGGTCCTATGTCGGGTGCACCAGAGCAAAAGCGGCGACGGGGCCATTCGTATCAGGAGGCTCCACATGAGTCAATCGAGGACTCACCCGGATTTCAAACCGATTTACCAAGTGATCAAAGACGACATCCTCGCGGACATCCGCAATGGCCGTCTCAAACCGCATGACCCCCTCGAGTCCAGGCACGAGTTGATCAAACGGTACGGTTGCAGTTGGGCGACCGTGCACCGGGCGATCAGCGAGCTCATTTTGGAAGGCGTGCTCTACGCACGGCAAGGGAAGGGCACGTTTGCAGCTTCAAGGAGCATCGAGTCCGTCCAAGTCCTCTCCCTCCACCCGATTCCAAGTTGGCACCACTCGCTCGTCGAGATGATGGAAGGGATGCGGGATGAGACATTTCGGAGCGCGATCGGCCTCACCATGATCAACTTGCCTCACCAGGCGCCCGAGGAGTACGACCTCGACGGCCACATCGTCCTCACACCGGCCGTCGACGACCGGCAAAAGTTGCTGGAGGCAAAGCGCCGCGGGGCGAGATTTGTCGTCTTGGGATCCGATTATCCCGACAGTCCCGCGCTCCCTTGCGTCAACGCGGACACCCGCTCCGCCGTCGCAGAGGCCGTGAGCCGCTTGATTGCAGCCGGACATCGGCACATCGGCCTGATCGGAGTAATGGAGTCATTCCCCAACTACCAGCGGGAGATCGACGGATACATGTCCGCGCTGCGCTCGGCGAACCTTCCGATCCTTCCTGAGTACATACTCCCGCATTCACACCCGGAGCGCGCCTTTGACGCCCGGATCACCGAGTGGCTCAAGTCCCACCCCGAAGTGACCGCGATCTTTGCGGCCGACTACTCGACGTCGCTCACGTTTCTTCAGGTCGCTCGCGCCAACGGGATCGACGTGCCAAACGATCTTTCACTGATATGTATGGACAAACTCCCAGCGGCGGACTTGCTCTCGGTTCCCCCGGTCAGCGTGGTCCAGCCTTTTCGCGAGATGGGACGCGTGGCGATCCGGCGCCTCGTCGCCGCGATGCGCGGTGAGACGGAGCTTGCGGGAACCGAGCTCTTGCCTTGTACACTCATAGACGGAGACTCGGTCAGGCCCTTGTCTACGACAGGATCGCATCCGGATCGGCAATGCTCCTAGTCCCCTCTCAAAAGTACCATGTCCGCCCGAGCAACAAAGCGTACACGACGACGGCGCAGGCCCCTCCAAGCACGATCTTCGACTTGCGCGGCACAATGAGGGGCGGTCCCTCGACCTTGGGAAATGAGCTTGCGCGAAACCATTGCATCATCCACAGAAGCGGCGATTGGGCTGCTGCGGCCGCCAAGATCCCTGCGAGCGCAGGCGCTCCCATAAGGCCGTGCGGGTTAACGACGGCAGCGAGAACACCGTGGCAAGCGACACCGCGTACGCGATGTAGCCGAGTGGCGCTGCTCGCTTCACCTGCTCTGATACATCGGCGCCCCCGATGAACCTTCCCAGCCCCTTGAGCGACACCCACACCACGCCAAGAAATGCGGCCGACCCCAGCACCGCCATCGCAGCGCGCAGCATCCCCTGGAAAGGAAGGCCCGCGATAGCGCCCGCCCAGTCCCCGACTCCGCCAATCCCTGAAAACATCCAGTAACCGGCGGCATAAAGCCCGTTCATCAACATCAGCATCCAGGTGAAAAGCCGTCCCACACTGCCTGGTTGATGGCCGCCCAGACGGCGCCATGCTGCGAAAGCCATGGCCCAATTGACAAGTGTACCGCTGACGGCGACGAGCCGGGCCTGCCAGACGCCACCAGGGGTGCAGTCGACGTGGAGCGCGGAAAACTCGTTGAGATCACCGCCCGAAGCGATGCATGCGACGGCGTGGCCTGCCTCGTGCAATCCGACCGTAAGGCTGATGCTGATCGCCGAGAGCGCCGCCACGGTCAACCAGTCGCTGCGCACATGAGAGGCATCGTGAGTCGCCAAGATCATTCCTCCCCTGCTGATTCGACATCGTTCCATAATGAATTGATCCACCGTGGTATGGTTCCTTTGAAAATTCGTTTAGCGGGGGAGGAATTTCATTCGGGCGCATAAAATATTGTAGTAACAATAAATTGGTACGGCGAAGGAAAGTAGTTACATGCAACCACCTTCCTCGAGCGAGGAGCACCTGGCCAGACTGGACTCCCTGTGGAGTCACATCACGCGCAAGGTGTCGGCCGAAGTGAACCGCCAGACACAAGATGCACACGACGAGCCGCTCACCGGCGCTCAACTTTTCACGCTGCGCGTCCTGAGAAAGCGGGGCGCACTCACCATGTCCGCCCTTGCAGACGCCCTCGGCGTCACACAGTCCTCTGCCAACGGACTCATTGAACGCCTCGTCGAAACCGGCTTCGTCTCCCGCGACCGGGATAGCGAAGATCGGCGCGTCGTGCGCGTCATGCTGACCTCAAGTGGCCTCGAGCGACTGAGGCGTGGCGAAGAGCGGCGCGCCCGCGCGCTTGCCACGTACTTTTCGGTACTCGACCCCGAGGAGCTCGCCCTTCTCGTACGTTTGTTCGAAAAGGTCGACCGCCAATTCGCGGATCACCCAATTCACAAGGTCGACTGATCACCCAAGGGAGTGCGCTAAGAAATTGCAGACCGTGGTTCGGATCTTAGGCTATCTACGACCATACCGCTGGCTGTTTTTGCTTGCGATGATCGGCGTCATCGTGATGAGTTTGCTCGAGGCGGCAAAACCGCTCTTGATCGGCATCGTGATCGACCGGGTCATCGCAGGCGGAGAGATTGGCATCCTCCCCTTGATGATCGCCGCCATTCTCGGGGCGGGCGCGCTGCACGCCGGCGCGTTTTATGGGACGCAGTATCTCAGGCACTACCTCGGCGAGCGCGTGGTGTACGACATACGCAACGTTCTTTACCGTCACATTCATTACCTCGACGCCCGCTTTCACGACACGGCGCGCACCGGCGAGTTGATGTCCCGGGTAACGAGCGACGTTCACGCGGTCCGGCGGTTTGCAGGAGACGGGCTTTACCTTTCGGCGCGCATCATCTTTCGCCTCATCGTGGTCGCCGGCGCCGCCGTGTCGCTTAGCTGGAAACTGACGCTGATCGTGATGACCGTTGCGCCGATGCTCTACGTGACGGTGCGCGTCTTTCAGCGCCAGGTCGAAGCCGCATACCTCGGGTTTCAGCAACGGATGGCCAAGATGACCGCCGTTCTCCAAGAGAACATCACCGGCGTGCGCGTGGTCCGCTCCTTTGGCCAAGAACGAAAAGAAGAAGCCAAGTTTGACCAAGAAAACAGCGGCGTATTTGAACGGGCTTTGGACGCCGCCCGCATTCGGGCGACCCACGGACCCATGATCGAGTTTTGGTCCGTATTGAGCCGGGGCATCCTGCTGCTTGCAGGCGGATGGTTCGTCGTACAGGGCGAGATCACCATCGGCGCATTCGTCGCCTTCGACGGGTTTTTGAGCCGCCTGATGCAGCCGTTTCGTATGTTGCCCAACCTCCTCGACATGTTGGGCGAGGGCAAGGCTTCCGGCGCACGGATCTTTGAAATTCTCGACACCAAACCGATGATCCGAGTCGACAGCGCTCGCACGACGCTCGAGTCTCCTAAGGGTCGGGTCCAATTCGAAAACGTCACGTTCAACTACCGCGTGATCGATGACGCTCGGGGCGATGCGGCTGCGGCCATGGGCGGCACAGAGCGGTTTTCGGCCGGATTCTCCTCACGCGGCGGCGGCTCGGTCCGCGTCGGATCGCGCAAGTCTACCCAAAAGGCGCTCAAGGCCGAGCGCGTCCGGACGCTCCCTGCGGTCCGTGAAATCAACCTCGACGTACGACCCAAAGAGACGATTGCCATCTTTGGACAGACGGGCTCGGGTAAGAGCACGATCTTGCACCTGATTAATCGCACCTACGACCCGGACCAAGGGCGCGTCATGATCGACGGCGTCGACCTGCGCGACCTTCCCGTCCAGGAACTGCGCCGAACGATCGCGGTCGTCCCGCAGGAGAGCTTCCTCTTTTCGACGACGATCTTTGAGAACATCGCCTACGGCAAGCCCGATGCAACGATGGAGGAAGTGGTCGAGGCCGCGAAAAAGGCTCAGGCTCACGAGTTTATTTCTAGTCTCCCTGCCCAATACCAGACCGTCATCGGCGAGCGCGGCGCCGGACTTTCGGGCGGGCAGCGCCAGCGGCTTACGATTGCCCGGGCGATCTTGCTTCGCCCGACGATCCTTGTGATCGACGACGCCACGTCGGCTGTGGACATGGAGACGGAGCATTTGATCTGGGAGGCGCTCGGCGACCTGGTTAAGGAGAGCACGACGTTCATCGTTGCGCAAAGGGTGTCGACCGCCCGCCTCGCAGACCGCATCGTAGTCTTCGACGAAGGCAGGATCGTCGAGGAAGGCACCCATCAAGAGTTGCTCGCAGCGGACGGATTTTACCGGCGCATCCACGACATGCAAGTGGAGGATCGGTACCTTACAGGCACTGGCTGACCTCCACCTAGCGTCGTCGTACTCTTTGCTCACCTTTTGGGAAGGAGTTTCGCATGGCCCGCATCGATATTCGACTCAACCCAGAAGAGGAGATGGCCGAATTTAACAGGGGCCATTTCTTGAGGCTCTTCTCGTACCTCGCCCCGTTTCGGCGAACCGTAATCCTCGCCCTGGTCTTCGTCACCTTGGCCGTTGCCGGCGAGGTGGCGGTCCCCTATTTGATCCGCGTCGGCATCGACGAGTACATCTTAAAGGACAACTTCCCCGGACTCGTCGGGATCGTCGGGGTATTCTTTGGCGTCCTGCTCTTTACGACCATTTCAAAGCGACGCCAAGCGTACCTCACGGCGTGGCTCGGCCAACGGATGCTCTACCGCCTCCGGGGCGAGGTTTTCTCACACTTGCAAAAGCTCTCCTTTCGCTACTATGATAAGGAGCCTTCGGGCAAGATCATGTCCCGCTTGACGAGTGATGTCCGCTACCTGCAGGACTTCCTGACAAACGGACTGACGACGCTCTTTGCCGCCATGCTCCAAGTGATCGGGATCCTGATCGTCCTTTTCTCTTTGCATCCGAGGCTTGCGCTCCTCTCCCTGCTTACCTTGCCGATCGTGGCCATCACGGTCATCTCCTTGCGCAAGCGGATCAAACTCGCGCACCTCGAAGTGCGCGAGACCATGGCGAACATCAACGCCAACCTCCAAGAAAGCATCTCAGGCGTCCGTCTCGTGCAAGCCTACGCTCGCCAAAAGGTGAACGAAGACCACTTTGACCACGTCAACCTGCGCAATTTTAAAGCGACGCTCAGGTCTTGGGCCTATGCAGGGGTGTTCAACCCTGCGGTCGAGCTCGCAAGCGCCGGCGCCACGGTCCTGATCATCTGGTACGGGGCAAAGAGCATCGCGTCGGGCAATTTGAGCGACGGGATCACCGTCGGAATCATCGCCGCCTTTATCGCATACGTCCAGCAACTCTACGATCCCGTGCGCGAGCTCTCCAACATTTACAATACCATGCAGTCCGCGATGGCTTCGGCCGACAAGATCTTCCACTTGCTCGACACGCCGCCCGACGTCACAGAGCGCGAAGACCCGATCGATCTGGTCGATTGCCGAGGTCACGTGCAATTTCACGGGGTGACGTTTGGATACACCCAGGACAAACCTGTGCTACACGACATCAACCTCGACGTCAGACCGGGCGAAACGATCGCGCTCGTCGGCCCGACGGGCGCCGGCAAGACGTCGATCATCAACCTGATCGCCCGGTTTTACGACCCCCAGGAAGGAAAGGTGACGCTCGACGGCTACGACCTGAAGGACCTGTCGTTTCGATCGCTGCGGCGCAACGTCGCGATCGTGTTGCAAGACAACTTCCTCTTCTCGGGGACCGTACGAGAAAACATCGCCTATGGACGAGACGACGCCACCGACGACGAAATTATCGCTGCCGCAAAGGCAGTTAGCGCCGACTCGTTCATTCGCAGGCTCCCCGACGGTTACGACACCCAAGTGCATGAGCGCGGCGGCCAGCTCTCAGAGGGCCAAAGGCAACTCATCGCCTTTGCCAGGGCGCTCCTCATGGATCCGAAAGTGTTGATTCTCGACGAGGCGACGTCCAACGTCGACCCGATGACCGAAGCGCTCGTGCAACAAGCGCTCGAGACGCTCCTTGCAGATCGCACCTCGTTTGTCATTGCGCACCGTCTTTCGACGATCCGCAATGCCGACCGGATTCTCGTGATCCAAGACGGTCGCATCGCCCAAGAGGGAAACCATTGGGAGCTGATGAAGCAAGGCGGCATGTACCGGGATCTAAACGAAGCGGCACTTCGACACGCTTAACCATATTTTCAGAGGTGACGATGGGGAATGACTGACAGGTCCGACATGGTCGGCTACATGATGCCGCCCCAAGAGATTGCTCAACTTGTCGACGCGCCACCCCCGGCAGAGGTCGACGTTGATCCGACGGGAAGGTGGATGCTCACCTTGGAGCGCGTTCGCTACGTCTCCCTCGAAGAGCAGTCACGTCCCCTCCTTCGCCTCGCAGGCCTGAGGATCGATCCATCCTCCAACAGCGCCACGCGGCCTCAAACTTACACCGGGCTCTCTTTCATAAGGATCGCTGACGGAAGCGTCCGGCCCGTGACGGGCCTTCCGAGCGAAGTCAAAATCGAGCAAATACGGTGGGCGCCTCAAGGAGAGCGGCTCGCACTCGCCGTCTCCGAAGGTGACGGCCTTACTTTGTGGCTCATCGACGTCTCATCAGGGGCCGCGCATCGACTGATCGGGCCGCGGCTAAACGGCGCCCTCGGCTCTCCTTTCGTTTGGGAGCCGGACGGCCGTTCCCTGTTATGTCGGTTCGTTCCGGCCGACCGGGGCGAACCGCCGCAGCCGCCCTCGGTCCCTCCAGGTCCGAAAGTACAGGAGACCGCAGGCAAAGCTGCGCCGGCCCGCACCTATCAAGACTTGCTTCAAAGCGCTCACGACGAGGCGCTTTTCGAATACTATGCGACGTCGGAGCTCACCCGCGTCACCTTGGATGGAAACGCGGAGCAGGTGGGACGGCGAGGTCTGCTCAGCCGCGTCGTGCCCTCGCCCGACGGCAATTACATCCTGGTCGAGGAGGTTCGCCGTCCCTTCTCCTACCTCGTGCCGTGGTACCGGTTTCCCCGCCTCGTGGAAGTGTTGGACCGCAGCGGCAGGTCCGTGCGCATCCTCGCAGACCTTCCGCTTGCCGAAAACATTCCGATCGCCTTTGACGCTGTTCCCCAAGGGCCGCGGCATTTCGAGTGGCGTGGAGACGCGCCTGCCACGCTCTTGTGGGTCGAAGCGGCAGACGAAGGCGATCCCCGCCGGGAAGTGGACGTGCGGGATCGGCTGCTTGCGCTTTCTGCGCCATTTGACGGTGAACCGACAACACTTGCGTCCCTCACGCTTCGCTATGCCGGGTTGCAAGCCGGGACCGGAAACCTGATGGTCGTCCACGAGCGCTGGTGGCGCCAGCGTCAGATTCGCACGTGGCGCATCGCTCCCGATCAGCCCGAATCAGGCGCCGAGCTGCTCTTTGACCGCTCGTTCGAGGACAGGTACTCCGACCCGGGCAGCTTCCTCATGCGCCGGACGCCGCAAGGCTCGACCGTACTGCTTTTTGATGAATGCGAAGAGACACTGTACTTGGCAGGCAGCGGCGCCTCCCCCGAAGGCGACCGGCCGTTTCTCGACCGTTACGACCTCCGCACCAAGCAGGCGGAGCGGCTGTGGCGTTCCGAGGCGCCATACTTTGAGCGGCCGATTCACTTCCTCGACCCCAAGGAGGGAGTCCTTCTACTCTCCCGCGAGTCTGTTTCCGAGCCTCCAAACTATTTCGTACGCTCGCTCGCGTCGGGGAGCGAGCGGCGCTTGACCGAATTTGCAAACCCGACGCCCCAGTTCGCCCGCGTGCATAAGGAGATCATCCGCTACCAGCGCGAAGACGGCGTCGAGCTCACTGCGACCCTATATCTGCCGCCCGATTACAACCCGGCGGACGGCCCCATTCCCCTACTCATGTGGGCCTACCCCCGGGAGTACAAGAGCGCGGACGCCGCTGGTCAAGTGCGCGAGTCGCCTTACCGGTTTGTCCAGATCTCCTGGGCCTCCCCACTGTTCATGCTCATGTGCGGGTACGCGGTTCTCGACGGCCCTGCCATGCCGATTATCGGCGAGGGCGACCAAGAGGCGAACGACACTTACGTCGAACAGCTCGCGATGAGCGCCAAGGCGGCGGTCGACGAAGTGGTGCGGCGCGGCATCGCTCGCCGGGATCAGATTGCCGTCGGCGGGCACTCCTACGGCGGTTTCATGACGGCAAACCTGCTCGCCCACACTGACCTGTTTTGCGCCGGCATCGCTCGGAGCGGCGCTTACAATCGCACGTTGACGCCCTTCGGATTTCAAGCCGAGGAGCGCACGCTGTGGCAGGCGCCCGAAGTGTACTTCGCCATGTCGGCCTTTGTCCACGCCGACAAGATCAAGGCGCCGCTCCTGTTGATTCACGGAGAAGCGGATGACAATTCCGGAACGTTTCCCATGCAAAGCGAGAGGTTGTACAACGCCCTCAAAGGCCTTGGCGCGACCGCGCGCCTTGTCCTTTTGCCGCACGAGAGCCATCACTACCGGGCGCGGGAGTCCGTCATGCACATGTTGTGGGAGATGCACCGCTGGCTCGAGCGGCACGTGCCCAAACAATGAGACTGCCGTCGCGCTAAAGCGGTCGATAGGGCGATTACCTCGACAACTCGTATTACCGCCCCTTGAGTTGGCGCGGCTCGGCCTCCAAAGGATCGTCGGGCCAGTAGTGCTTTGGATAACGACCTTTTAGCTCTTTGCGCACCTCGAAGTAAGCCCCGCTCCAAAAGCTCGCCAAGTCCTGCGTCACCTGTATGGGGCGAGACGCCGGAGAGAGCAGTTGCAGCCGCAGAGGCGTCCGGCCCCGGGCGATGCGCGGGGTTTCCTTGAGGCCAAACATCGCCTGTAGGCGCACGGCGATCGTCGGAGCGCCGGGATCGCTGTAATCGATCTGGACGCGCGCTCCGCCCGGCGTCTCAAAGTGGGTCGGAGCGAACTCGTCGAGCTCCCGCCGCTGATCCCACGTTAGTATCTCCTGCAAGATCGCCCTAAGATCGAGCCTTTGCAACTCGGAAGCCTTCGTAATCCCGTAAAGATGCGGAGCGAGCCATTCACCGATGTTGTCGACCAGGGATGCATCGGATACATCCGGCACGTCGGAATCAAATTGGCGCATGAATACGAGCCGCTGTTGCAACGAACGAGCGCCTGTGCTCCATGGGAGGATTCCTAGGCCTTCCTGCCTGATCCCTTGGATCAGCGCATCGAGCGCTTGTGAAGGGTCCGGCGCACTGAGCGGTTCATCGCGCAGGACCAGCGCTCCTAGGCGCGCCTTTCTCCTTGCCGCGACGCGCCGACCCTCGGAGTCCCACTCCACGATCTCCTCAGTCATGATCTCATGTCCGAAATGTCGCTCGAGATCGGAAACGCAAACGGGCGCAGCAAGCAAGATGCGACTGTCCGCGCCCTTGTCGTCCAACTCGACAGCGACGACGTAGGCCTCTTCCGCTAGGGGATGAACACCTGGAAACGCTGCGCCGCGGCCGTTTCGAAGCAGAAAGCGGCCACTCGACCTGCGCTGGGCGACTCGATCGGGAAAGGCAAATGCCAAAAGGAGTCCGCACAGATCGGATGCATCTTGATTCGAAGCGGTGAGGTTCGATGCGGCGCCTTTTTGGTCCGGATTCGCCTTTACGTCGCCGACCACATCCCTCACCCGCGCCATCAAACGGCGGGCCTCGACTTGAGTTCGTCGGACGGCATCCCGATCAACGATGTATCCATAGGCCTCACCGCCCCGAGCGCTAAGTCCAAGGTCCCCTAGGACGGCCTCCACCCTTAGTCTCATATCCGGGTCCGGCGCGCCCTTTTCACCTCGGAAAATGTCCCGCTCCTCGAGCAGCGCCGCCAAAGCGCACGCGGTCTTTACAGCCCCAAGCAAAACCGCCTCCAAGACCATACGCCCAAGGCGCGGATGAATGCCGAGCTCGGCGATGCGGCGCCCCCGCCCCGTGATGCCTCCCTTGTCGTCCACGGCTCCAAGCTGTCCCAAAAGCTCGCGCGCCTGACTTAGCGCCGCTTCGGGCGGCGGATTGAGCCATCGCAGATCATAAGCGCCCAGGGCGCCCCAAAGCGCAAGTTCAAGCGCAAGGGGAGCGAGGTCCGCCTCGAGGATTTCGGGCGCATGCTGCGGAGAAAGATGGACATCGTCCTGCTGGGACCAGAGCCTATAACACACGCCGGGACCTAAACGCCCCGCTCTCCCCCGCCGCTGGTCCGCCGACGCCCTGGACACACGCACCGTCTCCAGTCGGCTCATGCCAGTGCGCGGCGAAAAGCGTGAGACGCGCGTCAGACCGGAGTCGATGACGACCGTGACGCCCTCAACGGTCAAGCTCGTTTCGGCAATCGACGTGGAGAGCACAACCCGCCTTGCGCCTACGGGGCTCGTGCTGATCGCCTTGTCCTGCGCCTCGTGGGTGAGGCCGCCGTGAAGCGGCGCGATTTCGACGCCGCTTAATTCGAGATTGCGGAGGCTTTCGGCGACTTTTCGAATCTCCCGCACGCCCGGAAGGAAAACGAGCATGTCTCCATCCGTCTCTTCCAGCGCTATCCGCACCGCTCGGGCGACCGCAGTCTCGATCCGGCCGTCCGACCGGAAGTTCAAGTATCGGGTCGCGACCGGAAACGTGCGTCCCTCACTTGCAATGATCGGGGCGTCGTTCATGAGACGCGCAACCGGCTCGGCTTCGATCGTTGCCGACATCACGAGGAGGCGCAGGTCGGGTCGGAGGATTTCCTGGGACTCCAAACAGAGCGCAAGTCCAAGGTCAGCGTGGAGGCTGCGCTCATGAAACTCATCGAAGATGACGAGCCCTACGCCGTCCAGCGAGGGATCCGCCTGCAACATGCGAGTGAGCACGCCTTCGGTGACCACTTCGATGCGCGTCGATCGTCCGGACCGAGTCTCCCCTCGCACTCGGTACCCCACCGTTTCGCCAACCTGCTCTCCGAGTCGGGACGCCATGTAGCGAGCCGCCGAACGCGCCGCGATCCGGCGCGGCTCGAGCATGAGGATGCGCAAACCATTCAGCCACGGCGCATCGAGGAGAAAGAGAGGAACGCGCGTGGTCTTCCCCGCGCCCGGCTCGGCTACGAGCACCGCGCCGCTATGCTCGCAAAGCGCTTGCGAGAGTTTTGGAAGCGCCGAATCGATCGGCGGCGTAGACGTTGCCATGTCAATTGCTCTGCGGGACTAGGGTCACACGACGGCCTGACTCGCGCCGGCGTTTTTGACGGCTGCGGCGCTCCGAGCCGCCTGCCGCAAGCAAAACCACGCCGCCACGAACGAGACCGCGCTAAATCCAAACAGCCACGCTTCGCCCATCAGGTCCATCACAGCGCCGGCTGCGGGAGGACCCGTGCTCGCGGCGAGGGACGTAAAGAAATAATAAAGGCCGGTCGATGTGCCAATCGTCTCCTCGGAACCAAGCTGGACGATGCGCGGATAGGCGTTCACCGTCACCAGCCCCCAAGCGACGCCCGCCAAGGCGAGCGCCGCGCCGATCAACACAGGCGATCGTGCAAGCGGCGCAGCTCCGACAATGACGGCCAGGGCGATCAACCCTCTCGCCAGCGTCGCGTGTTGGCCCCACCGGGCGCCTACCCACCCCGCCGGCAGCGCTGAAAGCAGAAACGCCAAGGCGAAAAAGCCGAATAAGAACGCTCCGGTGCTCTCGTTCCATCCCAGCGAAACCACCGTGTAGGTGGTGAAAAACGTCTCGACGGCGCTTTGCCCAAGCGACCAACCAAACAGCGCTAGGAGCGTCCAAAGGAGCGGCAGGTCTTCGCGCGGAAGCCGACGAACGGCCCGCAGGATGCCGCCGGCAGGGACGTCGTCGTCACTCATGTGGGCTCGATCCGGCTCGCGAATGACCAAGATCAGCAAGATAAGCGCAAACATGAGCATTCCTGAGGCCCCGAAAAAGGGATAGGCCGGATCCTGACGGTATAGTGCAGCCCCTACAAAGAAGGCAATGAGGGCCCCCAAGCCGCCCATGAAGTTGATGATGCCGTTCGCCTGGCTGCGGTACGGTCCGGGGGTTAGGTCCGGCATCAGTGCCACGGTTGGCGCACGAAAAACGCTCATCGCAAGGTCAAAGGCGATGATGGCGAGGATCAGCGCTACGAGCGTGGGCGCCTGCGGGAGGAGCGGGATCGCTAATGCGGCCAGGGGCATGCCGATCATCAGGTAAGGCATTCTTCTGCCAAAACGAGTCCTCGTGCGATCGCTCCGACCGCCAAACCACGGTTGTAACGTCATCCCCGCCACGTTGTCGAGACTCATGACAAGACCGACGAGTGCGGAACTAGGAACAAACGCGCGCAAAAAAATCGGGACATACGAGTTGAAGAGCGCCCAACTGAGCGTGATGCTCAAAAAGCCGACGCCAAGCAGTACGATTCGCCCATACGAAAACCCCGACGCGATTTTTGATCACCCCAAGCGATTGCGTCTTACGCAAACGATATCTTCTGAGGGAATCAACCGATACCTTTAACGCCGACCCATCGCTTCTACTTTTGGTCTTAATTCATTCGAGGAGATTCTAAGATTTAGCTGGAAGAAATATAAGTCCTGATGCCGAGGTAGGCCCCATTCCCATGGAAGAGGCCGCTCGGAAGAATTCGTATGCAACACACCTTAGGGAGGCCCATGGATGGACCATCACGAGCTGCTGCTTTCATTTGGCTATATCGCCGCACTAATCATTGCTGCCAAGTTCTTCGGCGACATCGCCGCTCGGGTAGGAATGCCCCCGATCGTCGGTCAAATCGCGACAGGCATCATACTCGGGCCCGCCCTCCTCAACATCGTACACGATACGCCGATCGTGACAGGCTTTGCCCAGGTCGGCGTCATCCTCTTGCTCTTTTTGGCAGGCCTTGAAACCGACATCAAGAGTCTGATGGCAAACTTCAAGAGTTCGTTCGCCGTCGCAGTCATCGGGGTCGCCCTACCGTTCGTAGGTGGATGGGTTGTGGCGTTGGCGTTCGGCTATCAGACGTTCCAGGCGGTTTTTATCGGGACGCTCCTCGTTGCAACCAGCGTCTCCATTTCCGTGCAGACCCTTAAGGAACTTGGCTACCTAGGCTCTCGAGGTGGCGTCACGGTGCTCGGGGCCGCCGTGATCGACGACCTTTTGGGTCTGATCACACTCACAGTCGTCCTGGGAATGTCCGGCGCCTCAGGCGCGGCGGCAACAGCCTCGTCCGAAGGCGCGGCGGCCGCGCTTATGTGGAAAATCCCCCTCTTCTTCGTGGCCGTCTTTTTGGCCGGGAGATTCCTCGTTCCTCCGTTCTTTAACTTCGTCAAGCGGTTTCGGGTAGACACGCCGCCTCCGATCTACGCTTCCGCCGCGGCAGTCGCATTGGGTACGGCATACGTGACGGAGAGCGTCTTTGGCATCGAGCCGATCATCGGCGCGTACCTAATGGGACTCATGATCAGCATGACATCGGACGGCCACGCTATTTATGAGAAGATGGACGATATCGCTTCGACCTTGTTTGTGCCTGTCTTTTTCGGTTCGATCGGTCTGGTCGCGACGTTTAGCGGCTTTGGTCCGTTCGTCGGCCTGTTTTGGGTGCTCTTCGCCGTGGCGGTCGCAAGCAAGTGGATCGCCGGAATCATCGGGGGCCGAATCACGGGGCTTTCGAAGGTCGAGTCCCGCATCGTCGGCGCAAGTATGGTCAGCCGTGGCGAGGTGGGCCTCATCGTCGCCGCCATCGGTCTGCAGGCAGGGATTATAACCGGCGGGCTCTACACCGTGATGGTGTTGATTTCGATCACGACGTCGCTTGCGACGCCCATATTACTCAAGCTCGTGGCGCCAAAACAACCTTCGGAGTCGCTAGGCGCCTGACGGAGTCAAGCAAGCCGCCATCGATCGAGCAAAGATCGGCGATAAAGCTGATATCGAGGTCCATCCACCGCGCTACTCGTGGTGGGTGGACTTTTCGTGTTTCAAGGCGTCTCCCACGGTGCGTTCGGAGAGCGGAACGCCTACGAGGTAGGAAGCTCGGAGGATTGCATGGGCGCCGACGGGGTTTGAAAGGTATAAAAACACCAATATGGCGAGTTCTTTCATGGAAAACGCCGAGCTATGGGTCAAAAAGTGAATGCTCGACGCGATCAAGATACTCACGACACCAAGCGACGAGGCTTTGCTGAGCGCGTGGATGCGGTTGTAGACATCCGGCATTCTGAGCAGCCCCAACGTCCCGACCACCGAAAAGAAGACGCCGATAAGCAGAAACAGACTAGTCAGCGCTTCGATCAATGATGACACCCTTCTTCATGAACTTTCCGATTGCGACCGTGGACAAGAAGGACAAGATCGCGATCACCATTGCAGCGTCGAGGTAGTCCGGCGTACTCTCTCTGATCGCAAAGACGACGATCAATGCCAAGATGTGCACCATGATCGCGTCCAGGGCAACCGCTCGGTCGGCCACCGTTGGACCTACCACAAGTCGATACGTCGCCGCGAGGATCGCTGTGAACAACAGCAATATCGAAACGTTTGACACCCAAACAATCACGGGCGGGTCACCTCCATCACCAAGTTTTCAAAACGCTCCTTCGTCGCGATCAGGGAAGCCGGCGGCGTGTCCGGGTCTTCTACGTTAATGACGTGCATGTATAGAGTGCTGCGATCTTCGGACACGTGGATCGACACGCCCCCCGGAGTAAGTGTAAGCAAGTTGGCCACGACCGTGATCTCCGCATCCGACGTGACTCGCAGCGGCAACCCAATGATCGCCGGAGAGATCTTGAGTTCGGGCGAGAGCACGTGCCAGGCAACTTCAATGCT
>CAYRIY010000031.1:10283-11804 GCA_964424335.1 uncultured Clostridia bacterium | reverse complement strand
TACTCCGCGCCAAGACCCATCGCTGCTGAGATGAGGATGAGCGTCGAGGCGGGCACAAGGAGGCGTCGATACTTTGACGGACGCACCCACGCTTCACTTGCGGACTCCGGCTCGCCCCAAAAGCCCTCCTTGAACACTTGAAACAAGGAGTAAAGGATGAGCAGGCTGACGCCTAATGCCACTGCGGATATTCCGTAATTGCCTGCGAGAAAGCCGCCTTGAACTGCAGCGAACTTGCCAAAAAAGCCGCTTAAAGGCGGGATGCCGATGAGCGAAAGCGCGCCGAGGAAAAAGACGAGCGAAAGTCCTGGGAACTCTTTCATGAGCCCTCGATAGCGGCGAAGATCCGTCGTTCCCGTGATCTGCTCGGTTACTCCTGCGATCAAGTAGAGGGCAGGTTTCACGATGGTGTCGTGCGCCAGGTAAAATAAGCTTCCAGCGAGGGCGAACGGCGTGAAGATGCCAAGGCCCATGAGCATGTAGCCGATGTGGCTGATGACGTGGTACGAGACGATGCTGCGAAAGTCGACCTGTGCGATGGCCCCCATGACGCCGACGATCAACGTCAGTCCGGAGATCCAAATGATCAACGTGTGGGTGATTCCTGGGTGCTCGACAAAGATCAGTGTAAAGACACGAATAAGCGAATACACGCCCACCTTGGTGAGAAGCCCGCCGAAGATTGCGGACACCGCGGGCGGCGGCGCGTCGTATGATTTTGGCAACCAAAAGTAAAGCGGGAAAACCGCCGCTTTGATGCCAAAGACGATCAAAAAGACGAACGCCATCACAAGCGCAAGTCCCGTATTTGAAACGGAAGCCATCTTCACCGCGAGATCCGCCATGTTGACCGTTCCGAGGCTTGCGTAGATGACCCCCACGCCTACGAGGAAGAGCGACGAGGCGAAGATGTTCAAAATGACGTATTTCATGCCCTCTCGTAGTTGAAACGCCCCTCCCCCAAGTATGAGGAGGATGTACGAGGAAAAGAGCGTCACCTCAAACCATACGAACAGGTTGAAAAGATCCCCGGTCAAAAATGAACCCGAGAGGCCCATGAGGAGAAACTGCATAAATGAATAGTAGTAATGTCGCTCGTGCTCTTTGTCGATGGTGAGAAACGAATGCGCAAGGACGACCAATGTCACAACGTTTGCGAGGACCAGCATCATCGCGCTGAGCAAGTCCGACACGAGCACGATGGCGTACGGAGCAGGAAATCCGCCTACGTTTAGTGTGAGAATCCCTTCCCGCCACACTCTGGCCAGTATGGTCGCGGCCACGAACAACCCGCCGGCGACGGAGAGCGCCGAAACCCACCGCTTGAGTGCGCTCGGGCGCATGATCAGGAGCAACACGCCCGTGATCATTGGAATGACGATTGGTATCGCGAGCAAATTATGACCCATCATCTGCGCCTCGCAGTCGATCCAAGTCGTCCGTGCCATGGGTTTGGTACGTGCGATACGCGATCACGAGCACAAGCGCCGTCGTCGCAAACCCGATCACGATCGCCGTAAG
>CAYRIY010000031.1:7941-10183 GCA_964424335.1 uncultured Clostridia bacterium | reverse complement strand
ACACCGATTACCACGATCGAAAGAAGTTCCACGCCATCACCCTTCGGCCGGCTGGCCTTTTGGCCGCTCGTCTGTGGATCCATCGTCGGCATCGACTTCCTCGTCCGCGATGGTCAAAATGATCATTTTCCCGGCTCCGACCACGACAAAGTAGACGCCAAGGTCGAATAGGAGCGCCGTCGCAAGCTCTACGTCGCCGAAAAACGGAACCGTGACGTGCGCAAATGTTTGGTCGAGAAAAGGAGCGCCCAAGAGGGTCGGAGCTAGACTGGTGCCGACGGCCAGGAGAAGCCCCATAAAGATAAATCCCGGAGGGTGAATCGGCAGCAGATACTCGACGTGACGGACGTTGAATGCAACGGCCTGCAGCACGATTGCGGCCACGGTGAGAAGCCCCGCGATGAACCCTCCCCCCGGAGCGTTGTGTCCTCGAAGGAGGAGGTACATCGCAAACAAGGTCATGATGTAGAGCTGAACGGGAGAGACCGTTCGAATGATCAACATGTTCATTGCGACGACCCCTTCTCACGTCGGTCCCGAAGACGCACCAGCGATCGAATGCCAAGCGCCGCGATGGAGAGCACGGTGATCTCCCCTAACGTGTCAAAGCCACGGAAGTCGACCAGAATGACGTTCACGATGTTTGTGCCTCCGCCGAGCGTCAGGCTGTTTTCGACAAAATACTGCGAGATGCTCTCAAAATACACGTTGCCGAGGGAGACCGCCGCCACGAGCGACACCATGAGGCCAAATCCTGCGGAAATTGCGATGTTGATCGCTCGATACCGGGGCGGCGTCACCTCTCGGCGCACCTGCGGCAAGTATGCGAACGACAAAAGGATGAGGACGGTCGAAATCGCTTCGACCATCAACTGCGTGAGCGCGAGATCCGGCGCGTGCCACATGACGAACAGCAGTGCGATCAGCGCCCCGACGCTGCCAAGGGCGATGAGCGCGGAGAGGCGCTGGTTAAAGAGGACCGCGACAATGGCGGAGACTATGATCGCGACCGCAATCCCGAATTCCCACGGCGTAACAGGAGCGAGATCGAGCCGGATGCCGGCATACAAGGCGCGTGCGACGCTGTAACCGATGAGCAGGACAAAGGCGCCGGCCGTAAAGAGGACATAGTCCCGCAAAAATCCGGTCATGTGCGCCCGTTCGAGGCGCTCGGAAGATCCGTGTAGGATCTGCAAGATGGCGTCGTAAGCTGCGTTCGCGCTCAAGGAGCGCCGCGTCCTTGCCAAGATGCTCCGAATGGCTCCGAGCCTGAAGTAGAGCAAAACTCCGAGCCCCAATGCGACTACACTCATGAGCAGTGGAAGTCCAAGGGCCGGAATGGTATGTAAGTGCGTCGTAGGCACATAGCCCAGCGAGGCGCCCGCGGCCGCCTGGTACAGCGGGCGCTCGAGCGGAAACGGATAGATCCCCAAAAAGACGACGAGGCCAACAAGGAGCGCCGGGGCAAGGAGCATCGGCAAGGCCGGATCGTGCGCCCGCTGCAAAAACTCGTTGTCCCTCACGCCCTCTCGCGGGTCGTTCTTACGCACGACGCGCCCAAAGATGATGCGGTGTGCCAAGACGAGCGAGTACGCAGTCGTCGCAATGCTCCCAAGCACGGCCAAAGCGGCGAAACTCCAAGTCCAACCGTTTGGTCCAAAGGGTGGGTTTAGGAGCGCCTCAAAAATCAATTCCTTGCTGACAAAACCGTTGAGGGGCCACACGCCCGCCATCGAGAGCGCGGCAATTGCGATCAGGACCGAGGTGATCGGCATCCGACGGCCGAGTTCGGCCAAGTTGTCGATTCGCCGCGTGTAGGTCTCATGATCGATGATCCCGACCAGCATGAAGAGCGCGCCCTTGAACGTCGCATGATGGATGATATGCGCTGCGCCGGCGAGCGCCGCCAGGTCCGTTCCCATGCCGAACATGGGGATGATCAGTCCAAGCTGGCTTACGGTCGAACACGCGAGGAGCGCCTTGAGGTCGATCTGCCTCAGTGCCAGCACGCCGCCTAACAGGAGCGTGACGCTCCCAAAGGCCGCCACCGTATAGTACCAAAGCGGCGTTCCACCAAGCAGCAACGAGAGCTTGGCGATGAGAAAGATCCCCGCTTTGACCATCGTGGCCGAGTGCAAATAGGCGCTCACGGGAGACGGCGCCGCCATCGCCCCGGGAAGCCAGATGTGAAAGGGTACCTGCGCCGATTTTGTGAACGCTCCGATGAAGATCAAAAGCACGA
>CAYRIY010000031.1:6416-7841 GCA_964424335.1 uncultured Clostridia bacterium | reverse complement strand
ATATAAAGAGCGATGAGGTTCTCGATGAGAACAACGCCCAGCATGGCCCCCATGAATAGGAGGATGTACATGTAAAACTTGGTGAGATCTTCATCGGGGCCCATGTAGTAGAGGGAGTAAAAGACGACCAGCGTTCCGATCCCGGTGATCAAGAGAGCAAATAGCAAGCTCATGCCGTCGAGCGCCAGCGTCAGCTCGATGCCGAGGGTCGGCGCCCAGGCCCACGTGTGGCGTAGCACCGTGGCGTCGACGGACCCGAGGAACGTGAGGAAGTACCCAAAAAGCGCCACAGGGACGATCAGGACGAACCAGCCGATCCGACGGCCCAATCCGCGGGCGGAAAGCGGCACAATCCCCGCTGCGATGATAGGAATGAGTAAAGCAATGAGTAAATGCTCAGACATGAATTGTTTTCTCCCGGTGTCCGTGAAAGACGCCTAAACGGCTCCATCTCAGCATGTGCAAAGATATAATACCATACAGTGCCTACCGCAACCTTCGTATTTTTATTCAGAACGCCAAAAAGGTCACCGCTTCTGCATGCGGAAAACCGGCCATGACCCATTCACAACCGGCGAACGGCGCGAATGTTGTGATAATTTACACTCCGGGACCCTAACCTGCAAAGCGTGCACGCCGACGGGGCCGCTCCCGTCCTTACACGTAGGAAGGCTGGTCAGCGTCAAGCGATTTGCCGAGCGCTTCGGACAAACTGAGAGGCAATCACGGCTGCAAGTGCGACGGCGCCGATCCACGATACATGCGCCGACAGACCTGCGCCAAGCGGCGAATTTAGTATGTATGTGACGACGAGGACCAGCATGATCGTCCCCGGGACCAGCGCGATGGCGGCGTTTTTCCCAGCCATCTGCAGATACCTCGCCGCGACAAAGAACGCAAGTACGGCAATACATTGATTGGCCCAGTTGAAATACCGCCACAGAACGTCAAAATCGATTTGCGAAAGGAGGATCGATGCGAAAAACATCGGCGCGGCAATCCACAATCTACTCCGCAGCTTGCTTTGGGGGATCTTCAAATAGTCCGCAATAATCATCCTGGCGCTGCGGAAAGCCGTATCACCGGACGTGATCGGCAAGACGATCACGCCAAATATGGCCAGGGTCCCACCTATTGCGCCCAAGGTCATCACCGATACCTGGCTCACCACGTATCCCGGCCCGCCCGCATGCAAGGCGGCCTGCAATCCACCGACATCGTCAAACAAGCTCATGGCGGCGGCTGCCCATACCATAGCGATGACGGCCTCAGCCATCATCATTCCGTAAAAGATCCGACGCCCGTGGACCTCCTTTTGAATGGTCCGTGAAATGATCGGCGACTGTGTCGCATGAAATCCGGAAAGCGCTCCGCATGATATCGTAAAGACGATCCCCGGCAAGATCGGAATTTGATCCGGGTGGA
>CAYRIY010000031.1:0-6316 GCA_964424335.1 uncultured Clostridia bacterium | reverse complement strand
GCCCCTCGATTTCGAAGGGAAATCATGCCGATCAAGTAATCGTGAACGGCTCCGGCCAAGATCGCGCCGACGACGATCCAAAGGAACGCCACGGGTCCGTACAGTGCGCCTAAGATAGGACCAAAGACCGGACCCGTCCCTGCGATGTTCAACAGGTGGATCAACGCGTTCTTAGGCAAGCCCATCGGGACGTAGTCTACGCCGTCACTCAATTCGTAGGCGGGCGTATCGCGCTGCTCGCCATCGGCGAAGATGCGCTCCACGAGTTTGCCATAGACGAAATATCCGGCGATCAGCAGCGCTATTCCTGACAGAAACGTGTACATCGCGAGAAATCCCTTGACGAAATGTAGTGCTTCAACTGTCCCATAAATCGACGTTGCGGATCTTCGTGGTCACGATCCGTCATCCCTCCCGACAATTGCTGCGCCGACCTCACCGGTTCCTATCGCGCAAGAATAGCCCGCCCCCACCGGCTTCCTTGAGAGCGCAGGAAAAGGAATCCCCGCACGATTTGCTTCCACTTGAAGTGCTTCAATCACCTCGGGCGCCATGGGAATCCCCGCGACACAACGCTCGGCCCGGCGACGAAAGTCAGGCTCACCGGGGACTAAGAACTCCTCGACGTCATGCAACTTGGAAAGAGACTTCGTGCGGCGGACAAGGCGTTGCATGCGCAAATCGAACGCCCATTGCATTGGGAGGACTTCACGCTATTTCACGCGCATCGCTTCTATTTGCGCTTGGGCAGCGATCACATCGGCATCGGCTAGCTCGGCAATCTCTGCAAGCGCCTGTGGGACGGCCTTTTCTTGTCGATAGATTGCCTCGACTGCACCGGCAAACGCGCCGCTTACGGTCGTTTGTATGCCGGGCATCACACTTTTTCGTCCAAACGACCCAATGACCGCCCTCCAGAGCTCGGTGTCCCACTCCGGGTCGTGGATCGCGTGCCAAGCTACGGGAAAAAAGTCGCCGGCGTTGCGGGCGTAATCCCCGTTTCGGGTGTACGTCAGGTACTCGAGAAACTTCAACGTAGCCTCTTTGTCTTTGGCCCCGCGCAGCATGACGACTTCTTCACCAGAGACGATCCCGTAAGGCTCCTCTCCGCTGGGACCCAAAGGAACCGGCAAGTACCCCAGTCGCAAGTCAGGGTTCATCGGCAGCAAAGACGACTTCGCCCACCACGAGCCTTGAAACACCAACGCTGCGGTATCTTCCACGATCCCGTCGACACCGCTCATACCGATTTGTGAGACGCCCGCGATGCCGCGTGCGACCAAACCATTCAAAAACTCCAATGTCTCGGAGAGCTTGGGGTCACGATAATAGTGCTTGGTGTAATCATCATTAAAGGCCCGCCACCCGTTGCGTGCGGCAAAATTCCCCGGGGCCACCGTGATGGCCCCACCCCCATGAAGGCCAAGTCCCCATCGGGTAACCCGGTCTCCCTCAAAGCGCGCAAGGCGCGCCGCCACGTCGGCAAGCTCATCCCAAGTCATGATGTCGCCCGTGACGCCGGCCTGGTCAAATGCGTCTTTGTTGTAGACAAGGAGGCGTGAGGTGAGACGTAACGGCAATCCCATCTGCTTGCCGAGGATATTGTTGTAGTCCCATTTCTCTTCTATGAAATTCTCTCGCCGCAAGTTTGGGAAACGATCGAGGAACTCGTCTAACGGCTGAATCGCTTCCCATAGGGGCGCCCAATACGCCGCGTGGACCATGGATGCGTCGGGAGCTACCCCGCCCGCTACTGCCACGATCAAGTTATCGGGTGCGCCCGATGGACTATGGATCAATTCAATCTTGATCGATGGATTCTCCCGCTCAAAGTCTGCGGCGAGCGCCCCCATCGCATCAGCGGTCTGCTGACTTCCCCAAAAGCGAAACGAAACCGTGGTCTGGCCAAACGCCAAGCCTACCCAAAGATGACACAACCATACCGCAAGTCCGGCTCGAACGATCCATCGCCTCAGATTCGCCGACATGAATTCGCTGAACATCACCTAATCATCCCTCCAGTTAAATTCAAAGCCGTCACCTTACAGTTCAACTAGGAATGGCGAGTTTGAACCACCAGTATCGGAACTGAACAGAATGCGCCGGTCATCGGGGGAGAAAATCGGATGCGGATGAGATAGCTGCGTCTTCCACGAGGTGTCGTGTCGGCAAAGCTTTTCTACCCTTGCATTTCTCCCGTCGGGAATGTTGAGCGCCAAGTACTTTCTACCGTCCGCGTCTTGCTTGGGGTCGCCGACGAAGCAGCCATCCGCCACAATGAGGGTGTTGTCCGAGTTCGACTGAACGTGGCCGCTTCGAGCTCCAGGAAGGTGATACTCTGCGACGGTTTGTCCCTCTGTCGTAATGAAAAGGATCGAGTTGTGGTCGTATGGACCTCGCACGTCCCGCGGTGAGCCCAGCTCGTACCAGGATCGCTGCACACCCACCGTGCCGTCGGCGACAAAATACTCGTGGACCAAGAACTCTTCAAATCTCTCTTCGTAAAGACAACGTGCGGTCTTCTTATGCCGGTCCGGCGCATCGACCACCCAAAGACGGTGCTGGGGTCGGTGTCCGCCCTCATGACAGAAGACGATCGTGTCGCGGTCAGTCGGGCTGATCAAGACATGGGAGATCCACGCTACCTCCCCCCACGCAACCGAGACCGAGTGATCCGGAAAATCGATGCAGCAAATCATCGATCTGGGCCGGAAGAAGTACGTCTCGGCCATGGTCGAATAAATCCGATCTGAAGCGGTGAACCCAAACGACTTCTCCGAGATCGCAAATGCGGCACGAGATCCCGCGGCATCCACCGTCGGAATGGAGATGCGCCACCCCTCGGGACACTTAAATAGCCGGTCGATTTCGCCCGAGGACAAGTTCACTCGGACCACTTCGTCGTGATCGATGACGAGGGCGAAGTCAGCCTTGGGGCAGACACAGTACCCTTGGGGCCGCATGTTCTCGAGTTCAGTGATGCGCCACGCCTTTCCGGCGGAAAGATCGACTCGGCAAAGTTGCCACTTCCCTTCGATCTCAACGGACAAGATCAAGTCTCCCTGCCCGTCAAACGAAGTCGACGTAAAATAGGCGTGTGACGCCGGTTGTCCCGTAGGAAACAGCCGCGTCACCTTACGGCCGGTCTCGGGATCACTCCAACTACTTGGTGAAAACTCAATCTCGACCAGGCTCATCGATCAGACCTCCATCGCTTCCACTGTGACTAGCCGGTTCATTTAGCGGCCTGCCGTCCCTCGTGCCGCCAAAATCGAGCGAATTCGCCTTCTCTTCATTTATAATGTAAATACTCAAGTCAACCACCTCTTTTCTGTACTTTCAAAGCCGCCTCCTCACGTAGGTATTGGGGCACCCCCGTATGGGACTTTTTGTCAAGGCAACTGTTAGCGGTCAATTCGCCGCTTCCTTCGTACTTTTGTATACAAAACAAAGTGATTTTGCCGACAGCATCCCATGTCGGGCCTGTCAGATAAGAAAAGCCGCAAAGCTAGAGGCTTTGCGGCTTTTGATGCTGTGGGTGCGCCCGTCGTTTGATAGCGCGAACAACATTGTAATGTGGATTGTAAGGGGAACGGAGGCCCAAAACGTCAACCGGCCCGCCGCACGGGATAACGGTAGATCAGAAACTTCTTGGTGGCGTCATCGAGCTCTGGAACGACGATCTTGTTGATGAGTCGAAACGGAAGATTCCGGAGCACCCTTTTGTACTCCGGCAATGGGTAATACAAGATGACATCGGCCGTACGAGGCCTCTCCGCCAATGACTTCATGATATTCCCCATCACTTTCTCAAATACCCGGTGGGAGAACGGATTAAAGAAATAGAAGCAATTGTCGTCAGGCTTTACCTCGTAATCCTCGGCCAATCCGTACTTCAATTTGATCGGCGCCGGAATGTGCTTTGCCGTAATGCGGTAGCTGCTCTTATTGATTAACGCTTCCTCATACGTCTTGTCGTGGGCTTCGATGCCTATAACCGGCACATGAAATCGGTTATGAATCGAAAAGGTTACCCTACCCCGACCGCAACCAAAGTCGACGACTCGGTCGCCTTTTCGAAACCGATAGACTTCGAAAAGGCGTTCCAAGGCCTTGTATGGAGTGGCTTCGTAGCGGTGGTAGTGCTGGTGGCCATCCCATTCCCGCAGACCGACGGTCTTAATGCCAAGTTGACGATCGTATTTCCTCGCGCACATTTTCGCCTCCGAGCCCCATGCGTGATCGCATCGGTACTGGTGTCGCTAAATATCGCGATTCCTAAACTGCATTATAGTACACGATGCGAACTTGGTCGAAGCATCGCGGGTGCTCCTCGTCGAGGAACCACACTCGCGGCAGTTCAGCGCCTCGGCATTCCGGTCGTGCCGCACTCGGTGATCGAGGAAGCCTACAGACAGTTCGATTCGTCCGCTAGCGTGACCACTGCAAGGGTTCTGGAGCGCCACCCGCTTCGCGGCGGCCCACGACGAACATGGCGGCCACCCCCAGCAATGCGAGAGCGGCGCCCACAAGAAAGGCCAACCGGAAACCTGCGACCGTTGCGCCCGCCACATCGGTACCGGGGGATGTTGTAAGTAAAGTTGTCGTACGCGCCTCGGCGACAGCAGTCAACACGGCCAAGCCCAGCGCGGTTCCAATTTGCAGGCCCGTGTTCCATATGCCTGTCGAGACCCCGTGGAGCCGTTGTGGCAAGCCCTCCGTGGCGGCAATCATGCCGGCCACATTCCCTGTCCCGATACCGAACCCCAAAAAGATCAGGGCCGGCAAGACGGTGTGGACGTAACCGCCTGCCTCGGGTAGCCGTCCAAGCCAGGCAGCCCCCATCGCGAAGCAGAGCATCGAAACCACCAGCACGTTTCGCGATCCGAAGCGGCTTACGTATCGGCCGGCCAATATCGCTGCCAATGGTAGAGCGGCTTCTTGAGGCATATACGACAAACCGGTGAGCAGCGGGTCGAAATGGTTGATGTTTTGCAAGTACAACGTGAGAAACAGGGCGCTCGGTCCAATAATGACGCCGAACACCACGACGCCGAGAACCGCCCGCACAAGCGACGCACGCCTCAACAACCCGGGAGGAATCAGAGCGTTTCCCGTTCGACGCTCCAATGCTATGAAGAGGTAGAAGAGCGCTGCGCTTCCCACGACCAGGCCGAACGTGCGTAACGTCAGCAGATTCCTTGGATCGCTTACCGAAAGGGTGTACGTAATCGCGGTCAACGCCAATGTCGCCACAATCGCGCCGGGCACGTTGATCGGCTTCTTCTCCCGCCTCGTCTCAGGTAGCGCCCAAATAGACAAGATCATGGCGCAAATTCCGATCGGTACGTTGATGTAAAACACCCAGCGCCAACCTACCGTACTCGTCAATAACCCGCCCAATATCAGGCCCAGAGCATAACCCGCGCCTCCGACCGTCCCAAGGATCCCCATCGCCCGATTTCGCTCGTCGCCCTCAGAGTACAAACTGGCGACGAACGACACGACGGTCGGCGTCATGATCGCCCCACCAATTCCTTGGCCCACTCGAGCGAGTACGAGAAGAAACAAGTTTCCCGCCATTCCCCCGAGCGCCGACGCGAAAGTAAAGCAACCAAGTCCCAAGAGAAACATCCGCCGCCGCCCATACAAGTCGCCAAGTCGTCCCCCAACCAGCAACAACCCGCCGTAGGTGAGCACATACGCGGTCACGACCCACTGAAGGGATGATGTCGACACATCGAAGTCTCTTTGAATCGATGGGAGCGCGATGTTCACAATCGAAATGTCTAATATGCACATCAACTGGCCCAGGCAAAGCAAGAAAAACGAAACACGTCGCGTGCGAGGAGCGCTCATCGAAAATAGGGATCCCCTTTCACTACGATAGGATAGCACATGTGGGATCCCTGACGACCTCATCGCCGCTACCCGAGTCCGAATCTCCGCTTTCACCACCAGCCAATACGGTGCGGTAGAAGTCTACCCTGGCGGCCTCATACGCATCTTCCAGTTCCGGAGAGATCAACTGACTCGGCGTCGATGGCAGCTCTGTAAGAACTCCGGGTACAAAGCTGTCGTATGCCACGGTGAAGTTTGGATTCTCGTGGCCCATGCGCCGTCGACGACCAGGCTCACACCGTCGTCCTTGAGAAGTGCAGCTAGATCGTCAGCCTCCAACTCGTCCAGCCGATCCACGAGGATCGCTCCATCCAAGCCGGTTAGCTTCGCGACACGTTTCCCGTGCGTTCGATTCCAACACGCTCAACGGAGCGCGCTCAGTTTAAAGCGACCAACTACGATATCTTCTTTCGTT
>CAYRIY010000030.1:26589-34291 GCA_964424335.1 uncultured Clostridia bacterium | reverse complement strand
GGTCCGCTCCCAGTAGCCCCGGCTCTTTTCGCTCGTCACCGGCGAAAGGCCGACGAAGGTTTCGATTCCGACCAATTGATCCAAGCAAATCTCCGCGAAACGCACGTCGAAAAAGGGCTGTGTGAACAGTCCGGCGGCTCCTGCCTCCATCTTGGCGCGGACGTACTCGAGCTCTGCGCGCAGTTCGCTTCGGTACGGATCAAATGCCGCCCAAAACCGCACTTCTCCGCCAAAGTGATCCGTGGCTGCCCGCAAGACGGTAAGAGACGTGGCGTGGTCCGGCGCTTCGTTGTTGCCAAATCGATCGCCCGTCACGATCAGGATGTCGCGGATGCCTGCGCCTCTGAGCTGTTCGCACATTGCGATCGTCTCTTCGACCGACCGATCTCGGGCGCGAACATGGGGAATGATCCGAAAAGGCAGGTCCCGCGCCGAGATAGCCGCGTCGTGGCTCCGAACCGGGAGGTTTTTTATGTCTGGAATGTTTAGCCAGGTAAACTGCGGGTACAGGGCGGCAATCTCCTCCGCCTCTCGCAGCAACTGCTCGAGCTCTCGGGGAACCAATTCGATCGACAACATGTCCAACGTCTCCTCACACCGCAAATCCAAGCAAACTGATAGATCTTGTCGGAACTACAATCCACTTCGGCCAAAGGTACCGCTCGCGGCTCGGGGCTTTGCCTCGTAACTGCGGAGTTTCGTCAGCCGATCCGGCGGCTCGAAAGGGTCAAAGAAGCGAGGCGGCGCTCGATGTCTTCTTGAGTCAAATGGCGATGCGCTCCCGTCCCAAACGCCTCGATGGCATACGATGCCGTCGCAGAACCAAGGTGCATGCCGTGAACCAGCGCGTTCGTATCCTCGACGGTTGCTCCTCGGCATTCCATGTAACCGACGAGCGCTCCTGCAAAGTTGTCCCCGGCGCCGGTCGGGTCGGTCAGCTCGACGTCCGGGACCGTGGGCACAACCGCGCCCCCCTCGACCGAGAAGAGCCTCGAGGGCTTGGCGCCACATTTGATAATGGCTCTCTTCGCTCCCTGGGCAAGCAGAGCCTTCCCCGCCTCCTCGACGTTGTCGGCGCCGGTCAACTCATAACTCTCCTGCTCGTTGATGAAAAACAAATCTGCCCTGCGCATGACCTCGATCACTTTTTCCGGAAAGAGGTCGATCCATAGCGACATCGTATCGCAGGCGACAAGCGCTGGGGAGTCGAGCTGATCCAGCACGTGCAACTGCAGGTGCGGATCGATGTTGCCAAGGAGCACGTGGCTTGCGGCGCGGCTCTTTGCGCTGAGGTCGGGCTTGAACTGCTCGTAAGTATTGAGTTCGGTCGATTTGGTCGTCGTCTCGCCGCTTACGAGCGAATGAAACCCGTGCCAACGAAACGTTCGCCCTGGAAGCGTGGTCAACTCCGAGACGTCGATTCGCTTGGCCAAAAACGTGCGATGTTCATCGGGAAAGTCGTCGCCAACCACCCCGACGAGGGACGGTCTTGTGAAATATGAGGCAGCGAGCGCCGCATGCGTCGCCGATCCGCCGAGGCATTCGGCGGCGGTCCCTTTTTCAGTTTCGATCGTGTCGAGGGCAATCGAACCCAACACGAGCATCGACATGGGTATCCCCCCGTGTTTGTCAGGACTTTACGTTCACGTTCCGATGTCGAAACTCGCCAGGTACCGCTCCTGATCGGGCGTGAGCGCACCGATCTTGACACCCATCGACTCGAGTTTGCGCCGTGCGATCTCCCGGTCGATCGACTCGGGCACGCTGTACACCTTGCGCTCGAGCTCAGGCTTTGACACGGCGAGCCAATGCGCCGCCAGGGCCTGATTGGCAAAGCTCATGTCCATCACCTGAGCCGGGTGGCCTTCGGCCGCAGCGAGGTTGACCAAACGCCCTTCGGCGAGCAGCCGTATGCGCTTACCGCCTGCCAGCGTAAACTCCTCGACGCCTTCTCTGACGATTCTTACCTCGGACGCAATCGCCCGTAAGTCTTTTACGTTGATCTCCACGTCGAAATGCCCGGAGTTCGCCACGAGCGCCCCGTCTTTCATGGCCTCGAAATGCTCCGTATCGATCACATGCCGATTGCCGGTGACGGTGACGAATATGTCGCCACGGCCCACGGCGTCCTCGATCGTCGTCACTTCGTACCCTTCCATCACTGCTTCGAGAGCCTTGAGCGCGTCGGTTTCGACAACGATCACCCGGGCGCCCATTCCCCGCGCCCTCATAGCGAGTCCCCGTCCGCACCAACCGTAACCCACAACGACGAACACGGTCCCCGCAAGCAAGTAGTTGGTCGCCCGCAAGATCCCGTCGATCGTCGACTGCCCGGTGCCGTAACGGTTGTCGAACATGTGCTTGGTCATCGCATCATTTACGGCGATGATCGGAAACTTGAGGTAGCCTTTCTCCTCCATCGCCTTGAGCCGGATCACGCCGGTCGTGGTCTCTTCCGTTCCCCCGAGGACGCTTGGAATGAGCTCGCTCCTCGTGCCGTGCAACGTGTTTACAAGGTCGGCTCCATCGTCCATCGTGAGGTGCGGCTCGATGTCGAGTACGTTGTTGATATGCCGGTAGTACGTCTCGGAATCCTCACCCCGGATCGCATAAGTCGCGATTCCGTACACTTCATTGAGCGCCGCTGCCGTGGCATCTTGGGTGCTGAGCGGGTTGGACGCACAAAGGCGCACCTCCGCTCCCCCCTCCTTGAGCGTGCGCATCAAGTTGGCGGTCTCCGTCGTCACGTGCAGGCATGCCGCAATCCGCACGCCCGTCAGCGGCTTTGAGGCGCTCCAGTCTTCTCTTATGCGGCGCAGCACCGGCATCCCGGCGTCCGCCCACTCAATCCGCTTTCGACCCTCATCAGCGAGCCTGCGGTCTTTGACGTCTCCAATCATGCGAACCGTCCCCCAATACGACATTCACGCTACGTGACCAAGCAGTTTAGTAACCCTGCCCGCGACCTTCACTTTACGCCGTAACTTTCAGTTATTCTAACCTCGCGCGTCCGTTCCTCCATCGTATCACAAGGTCCCCCGGATTTTGAAATGGCTGGAAGCAAATCGGGCTTGGCGCACTCGGTGTGCCGGGGATCTTGATGAGAGATGACTACCCGGCGGCGATTCCGTCCGGAGAATGACCTGAGACCGCGAGATGCCGCATTCAAGGGGCCGACACGCGAATTGCCGCCCGTCGATAGCTGGGATTATAGCGCAAGGTGCTCGCTTTGGTCGGATACGCAACCGTCCCCCCGCGCATTTGAGGGCATTTTCCGGATTTGGGAGAGAGAAATTCCCCGGCGGGCTTGACTGCCACCGGTGGACGGAAATGCACCAGTGGGCTCGACTGCTGCCGATGGACGGAAACGCCCCAGTGGGCTCGACTGCTGCCGATGGACGGAAACTCCTCGCTCGTGAACGCACACCGGTCAATCCGAAATGTGCTCTCAATGATAGCGCCCTTTGTCTCAAAGCACGCTGTTCGGAAAGCCCGACGCTTTTTAGCAGGCAGTTGATTTGCAGTGAAGCAAACGACGGAGGCGAAACCGTTCATCCACTGACGTACCGGATACTTTTCGGATTGGCCATCAAATTTATGGCTATCTCTCGGATCCCAAGGGTCTTAATGAAGGACTGCGTCGAAGCGGCAATTTCATCCGAAAAATGACTACAGCCTATGAGGTGCCGCGTCCGAGGAACCGACACGCGGCTTAGTTCCCATCGATAGCTGGGGTTATAGCGCTGGGTCCTCGGATGAGCGGATGCATATCGCCTCCGCTGCGCATTAGAGGGCATTCTCCGGAACGGGAGAGAGACATTCCCCGGCGGGATCGACTACTCTGGTCGAACGGAAACGACTTGGCCATGAACCGGCGCAGCAATCCGAAATGTGCTCTCAATTAGCGCCGCTCGCCTCAAAGCACGGCTGGACGGAAAGCCCGACGCTCTCTAGCAGGCAATTGATTCGTAGTAAAGCAAGCGGAGGAGACGGAACCTTCCATCCACCGAGGCTCCGGGCACTTTTCGGATTGAAAATCGTGATTCCTGATGTGTTTACGAGCCAGCGCTCGAGCAGCGGATGCTCCCCATCAGAATCTGCGGCGTGCGGGTCGGCAACGCCACCATCGGCAATCCGTCGAACCTCGACTCATCCAAGCCAGGCAGGGACTTCCTTGGGCAATCGATAAAAAGACCGGAGTGCTTTCATCTTTCGCCTGTTAGAAAGGATGTCCCGCCGTGCAAGTCATCATGGCGATTGATATAGGAACGAGCTCCACCCGAGCCGCGCTCGTCGATACGAAACTCGCCATCAAGTCCATCGGTGCAAGCAAGTACACGTTGAGCACGCCAAGACCGGGCTGGGCCGAGCAAAACCCGCATGAGATCGTGTCTGCGCTCGATTCTGCGGTACGAAGGTGCTTGGCAGATGCCCCGAGCGACGCCGAGGTTGTCGGAATCGCGCTCGACAGTGCAATGCACAGCCTCATCGGGATCGGCAGCGACGACGCCCCGCTAACCAACGCGTGGACGTGGGCAGACATGCGCGCCGCGCAAACCGCCAAGACGCTCGCCGATCGCTCCGACGCGCGGGAACTTTATCGCCGCACGGGATGTCCCGTTCACGCCATGTACTTCCCCGCTAAAATCGGGTGGCTCAGGGCGAACGACCAGGCACTGTTTGACCGGATCGCACGCTTCTCGTCGATCAAGAGCTATCTTCTACATCACCTGACGGGCGAGTGGGTGGAGGATCTCTCGATCGCTTCAGGCAACGGTCTGCTCAACATCGACGATCTCACCTGGGATCCCCTCGCCCTCGAAATAGCTGGTATTGCGACCGACCGGCTACCAAGGGTCGTCGAGCCCGGCGAGTCCCCCGGTCTTCTCAGGAAAGAGCTCGCCGACGCTTGGGGCCTAGGCCAACTCCCGATCATCGCAGGCGGGGCGGACGGCCCCCTTGCCAACGTCGGAGCAGGGTGTATCGCCCAAGGCGATATGGCGATCACGGTCGGCACGAGCAGCGCTGTCCGCATGTTCTCGAGCGTTCCTTGCGTCGACGACGATGCGAGAACGTGGGGCTACTATCTTGGGGATGCGACCTGGGTCGTGGGCGGCGCCATCAATGGTGGCGCAAGCACGCTCGACTGGCTCGTCAAAACCTTTCCTGGAATTGCCACAGGGCCAAACGTTCACGAAAGCCTCGACCAAATGGCCGCCAGTGTCTCGCCAGGCTCGGAAGGCCTCATCCTCGCCCCGTACCTCGCGGGCGAACGCAACCCAGGCTGGCAGGGCGAGGCCCGCGGCTATCTTGCTGGACTCGGCCTCCATCACGCCGCGCCGCATTTCGTGCGAGCAGTCATGGAAGGGATCGCATACCAGATCGCCTGGGTGTACGAGGCCGTGGCCGACGTGGCCGATGTGCCTGAGCGCATTCGCATCACGGGCGGATTTGTCGCCTCCTCGACGTGGCCCCAAGTCTTGGCGGACGTGTTGGGCAGGACGTTGGAGGTGCCCGCCGAAAAAGAAGGTTCGCTCATCGGGTGTGCGGCGATCGGCCTTGAGGCGCTCATTCCCGATCTGAAGTGGCGGACGCTTGTCGGCGAGATTCCCGTGCAGGCTTCGATTCATCCCGATATGGCAGCCCACGAGCGATACAAGCGCTTTTACGATGCGTATAAGCAGCTTTACGGCGCAATGAAGCCGCATTTTGGGGGCATTCTCGCCCTTCAGGGCTAACATCAAGCAATCATCAAAGACATGCCTCGCGCCGACTTGCGGCAGACTAACTCCCGAACCTTTTTCGGGAGGGAATGCCAGAATGCCGTTGGGAACCGAACCAAAGCCGCAAGGCGGCGCCGAAGCGCCGCTTCAGACTATATGGCGACCTGGAAAGGCACACAACACGGTCGCCGACTACTTTGTCGCTCAACTCCGCGCCTGGGGAGTGAAGCGAGTTTACGGCGTTGTCGGAGACACGATTCTCCCGTTGATCTCGTGTTTGGGAGAACGGTCGAGCATCCAGTTTATCCCGACCCGCCACGAAGAGGCGGCCGTCTTCATGGCGAAGGCCGAAGCCGCGCTCACCCAGACGCCGGGGGTTTGCGTGGCTACATCGGGCCCCGGAGCGGCGCACCTCGTCAATGGGCTCGCGGACGCCATGACCGACTCGACTCCGGTGCTCGCGATCACCGGCCAAGTGCCAAGCGACAAGGTCGGCACGGTGCACAAACAGTTCGTGCAGTTGCAACTCCTTCTCAGTCCCGTCACTTCGTACAGCGCGGAACTTTCCAATCCCCTAGCGTCCGAGCACGTGCTTGGTCAGGCGCTGCGAACCGCGGTCGCAAAGCGAACCACCGCGCACGTGAGCGTCCCCAAGGACCTCTGGACCATGAGCGCCGTCGGCGCCTCCATCCGTCCGCCGGAACCGTACCTCGAGACTCCCGCCCGCTCGTACCCGCACATCATCGACGGCGCCATGGGCATGCTGCACCAAGCCGAGCGCCCGGTCATCATGGTCGGCGTGGGCGCCCGTGCGGCGATGGGCGACGTGATCCGCCTGGCGGAAACGCTTAGGTCCCCGATCGTCTACAGCCTCGGCGCTGCGGGCCAGGTGCCCCGAAACCATCATCTCGTCATCGGCGGCATCGGCGAGGGAGGATCGGAGGCCTCGATCCAGTTGCTCCATGAGGCCGACTGCATCTTGCGCCTCGGCACGACCTGGTGGCCGCAAGGGTTCGTGCCGGAGCACTCGTGCCTCATTGACGTCAACGTGCGCCCGGAGCACGTCGGGATCCATTCCCTCTCCGTCTACGGTGTCGTGGGTCCGATGGCCGAAGTGGTCCCCCAGCTACTCTCCCGCGCCCCCAACTATCCCCGCCCCGAGTGGGAGCGGCGCACGAGCGAGCTTCGCGCCGCCTGGGAGGCGCGCCTTTATGACGAAGCGACAGCGACTACGATGAACGGCGCCGCAGAAACCCACGTGCACCCGGCCGCGGTCATCAGCGCGCTGAGCCGCCACGTGGCGCCGAACGCGGTCATCGCTTTGGACGTAGGCGAACACGTGCTGTGGTTTAATCGCCACTTCCGAGGCACCGGCGGCCAAGATCTCCTTATTTCCGGGTACTGGCGCACGATGGGGTTTGGCCTTCCCGCCGCGATCGCGGCGAAGCTCGCGCACCCCGATCGGCAGGTCGTGGCCGTCGTCGGCGACGGTGGCATCGGCATGTCGCTCGCCGAGATCCTCACCGCGGTGCGGCTCAGGGTTCCGATCACCGTCGTCGTCGTCAACAACCACAGCCTTGCCATGGAGGAGAATGAAATGCAAGCCCTCGGCCTAAAGCCCCACGGCGTCCGGCTAAACAACCCGGACTTCGCACGGTTTGCCAAGGAGTGCGGCGCCGAGGGAATCCGAGTCGAGAGCAGCGCCCAACTGGGGGATGCCCTGGGCCGGGCGTTCTCGGCCAACCGACCGTGCCTGGTCGACGTGGTGACCGCCCCGGTCCGTATCCCGCCAATGGTCGGGTCAACGAACGGCGCTCACAAGGCGCTTGCCCTCAAGCTCTAAAGCCCAAAGCGCTAAAGCCTTAAAGTCCGAAGCGCTAAAGCATTGAAGCCCAAAGCCCAAAGCCCTAAAAGCCCAAAGTCAAAATGGCCCCGCTTCATGTCGCGGGGCCACTTGACACATTTGCCAAAGCTTGAAT
>CAYRIY010000030.1:0-26489 GCA_964424335.1 uncultured Clostridia bacterium | reverse complement strand
AAAGCTTGAATTAGGATGCGGCGTAGACGAGCTTTCCTTCGACCCAGGTCTTGAGGACCTGAAAATCGCTATCCAAGAGAACCACATCGGCGTCTTTGCCAACCTTGAGACTCCCCTTGCGGCCGGAGATCCTTAGCTGCGACGCCAAATTGAGCGAAGCCATGCGAGCGGCGTCGGCGGGCGGCACGCCCACCTCGCGCACCATGAATCGCACGGCGCGCTCCATAGTGAGCATGCTGCCGGCGAGCGATCCGTTCTCGAGTCGGCAGGCCCCGTCTTTTACGGTCACCTGTTGCCCCCCGAGTTGGTAGACGCCGTCCGGCATGTCCGCAGATTCGATGGCGTCCGTGATAAGGCACACGCCGGACGTCCCTTTCATCATCCACAGGAGCCGGATCGCGTCGGGATGCACGTGAATCCCGTCGGCGATCACCTCGCACAGGGCCTGTTCGGAAAGGAGCGCCGCGCCCACCGTGCCGGGATCGCGGTGGTGCAAGCCTCGCATGCCGTTGTATGTGTGCGTCACGTGGTCGACGCCGGCGCGGAAGGCTTCGGACGCTTCTTCCATCGTGGCGTCCGAGTGTCCGATGGAAACCACGACGCCGGCGCGGTGAAGGTATTCGAGCGCCTCGGCGCCCCCGGGAATCTCCGGCGCGATCGTGGCCAGCTTGAAACCGTCCTCGAGCACGCTCAAAATCTCGCCAAGTTCGCTTAAGTCGGCCCGCCGCATCCACTTGGGGTCTTGGGCGCCGGCTCGCTTGGGGTTGAGGTAGGGCCCTTCAAGGTGCATTCCGAGCACACGGGCGCCGGACCACGCCTCCTCCCGAGAGCGGTGCATCGCCTCTTTCACGGCTCGAGCCGCGCCCATGATGTCGTCATGGGGCGCCGTCATGGTAGTCGGCAAAAACGCCGTCGTACCGTGCCGCGCGTGAACGCGAGCGATGGTCTCGATCGCCTCCGGCGTCCCGTTCATCGTGTCTGCGCCGCCGCCGCCGTGTATGTGGCCGTCGATGAAGCCGGGAAAAACCCACCCGCCATCCGCGTCGTAGGCGTCGCCGCACGTGGTGTCTACGGTGTCCGTGCTCGCAGGCAAGTTGACGACCTTGGGAAGCACATCCTGCGGGCCTAGGTACGCGATGCGGTCGCCGACAAGGATGACGGCTCCCTTTTCCAGCACCGCGTGTTCGAGGACGACGCGGGCGTTATAGATCGTCGTCGTCCGAAGGTGAGAAGTCGGCACGATCGGTCACCTCGGGTCAAACTGCAGCCGCTTCGGCTGCGAGCAGATTGATTAGCGTTTGGAGCATCAACTCGTCGGGGGCGTCCAGCCCAGTCCAGAGTTCAAGAGCAATGGCGCCTTGATAGGCGAGCATCCCCTCGCCCGTCAACACGTCGCAACCGTGCGTTTTTGCCGCCCTGATCAAGGAGGTCTCTCGTGGGCGGTAAACGATGTCGCAGACGAGCGCCTCCCGCTTGAGTCGCGTGACGTCAACGATCGGCGGGACGTCGTGGCGGGGATACATGCCCACCGATGTCGTCTGAACGACGATGTCCGCTTCACCTAAAGCTTCCGCCAAACGGCTCTCAGCTCGGCCTGCTCCGTCCAGCTCCACGGCGTCGGCGGGCACGCCCGTCTGTTCGTTCACCATGTGTGCGAGGTCGTTTGCCTTATCAAAGGTGCGGTTCGCGATCACAAGGCGCCCTGCCCCCGCTAGCGCTGCGGAGCAGGCGATCGCCTTGGCGGCCCCGCCCGCTCCAAGGATCAGCACGTTGGCGCCGGCGACCGTTCGTCCGCCCTGGCGCTGGAGGCTGCGCAGGAAGCCGCGGCCGTCGGTGTTGTAACCGATCAGCCGACCACGCTCGTGCACCACGGTGTTGACGGCGCCGATGAGCTGCGCCTCTCGGTCGATTTCGTCGAGATGTTCCATCACCGCGACCTTGTGCGGCACTGTGACGTTAAAGCCCTTGAGGCCAAGGGCCGGAATGCTGCGAACGGCCGCGCCCACAAATTCGGGCCGTACATGAAAGGGCACGTAGACCCAATCGATCCCAAGCTGCGAAAACGCTGCGTTGTGCATTGGCGGCGAAAGCGTGTGCGATACGGGATCGCCGATCACGCCTACGACGGTGGTCTTTCCCGAAATGGACACACTCACGCGCCCCCACCTACGGACGGCTTCTTGATGGCGGCGCCGGGAAGGAAGCTGCCCACATCTCGCCGCTTGGCGCGGGATTGGCGGGCGTCTTCACTGCTTCCTTGCACCAAGGCGATCTCGAGCGCCTCCTCGATCGTTTGCACCGGCACGACCGATATCCCCGGCACGTGTCCGGGCAGTTCCGCAGCGTTTTGTTGCGGAATGATCACCGTCGAAAGGCCCGCCTGTCTGGCGCCGAACAGCTTTTCGTACACGCCGCCGACCTCTTTGATGCGCCCTTGAATCGAAATCTCGCCCGTGATCGCCACATCTTGACGCACCGGCTGTCCTTTGATCGCGCTGATCAACGCCAGCACGACTGCCGCTCCGGCAGAGGGGCCGTCGATCCGTCCGCCGCCCACGATATTGATGTGGACGTCCCAGTCCGAAAGCCGCTCTCCCGTCACCTTGCGCACGACCGAGGCCGCGTTGAAAAACGAATCCTTTGCCATCGAGCCCGCCGTTTGATTAAAGCGTAGCTGCCCCTTGCCGGGTTCGATTGCCGCAAAAGCGACCGCCTCGATCTCGATCACGGAGCCCAAGTACCCGGAGACTCCGAGGCCAAACACCTTTCCAATCTCGAACGTGGAGGAGCCTTTCGTGGAAACAGACGGGGAAAGGCGTCCCATGCGGATCACTTCGGCGACGTGCTTGCTCGTGATATGCACGGACCACGCAGGCGCAGCGTCGTCCTCCCCTTCTTTGGGCGCCGCGTCAAAGTCGCCCTCGTGCAGGGCGAGGCTGTAGGCGTCCGCGAGGATGCTCGTGGCCTTCCTTCCTTCGACCGTGTACTCGCTGATCAGGCTGGCGACCCGGTCATCCAAGGTCGCTCCCAGGCGCTCTGCGGCCCCAACGACGATCTGCTCGATCTCGCTTTGGCTGAGCGGATCAAAAAAGACGGAGGCCGTCCGAGATCGCAGCGCCGGGTTGATCTCCGACGGGTCTCTCGTTGTGGCGCCGATGAGGACGAAATCCGCCGGGGCCCCTTCCTCGAACAGCTTTCGTATGTACTTCGGCACGTTTGGATCACCGGGATCGTAATACGACGAATCGAAGTGGACGCGCTTATCCTCGAGCACCTTGAGGAGCTTATTTTGAAGGATCGGGTCCATCTCGCCGATCTCGTCGATAAAGAGCACGCCGCCGTGCGCTTCGGTGACGAGCCCGGGCTTGGGCTCGGGAATGCTCGAATCGGCGAGTTCGCGCTTTGCGCCCTGGTAGATTGGGTCATGAACGGATCCAAGCAGCGGGTTGGTCACTTCCCGCGGGTCCCAGCGCAGCGTGGTGCCGTCGACCTCCACAAACTTGGCGTCTTCGTCGAAGGGCGTAAAAGGCAGCGACTTCGCGTGTTCGAGCGCCAGGCGGGCAACCGTCGTCTTGCCGACTCCCGGCGGCCCATAAAGCAGCACGTGTTGGGGGTAGGGCGACGCGATCTTGGAAAAGAGCGACTTCTTTGCCGTCTCCTGTCCGACGACGTCGGAGACCTTGGTCGGACGCATCGTCTTTTGAATCGAATTGCTGAGCTTTCGCTGCTCCAATTTCTCAAGCTCGGCAAACTTCTTCAAAGTCTGAGCGTTGTCAGGGCCCCCGTCTTCCTTGAGGACCTGCAACCGGAGCTCCTTGAGGTACTCCTCGTGGCGCTCCTGCATCTTCTCGGCGATGCGCTGCTCAAGTCGGTCCTCCACATCCCGCCTTGCGAGCGCGTCCGCCAGCGCCTCCTCGATCTCGTCGATCAGGTCGTCGAGCTCCTCGTACTTGGGCGCCTCTTCGAGCGTCGGGTCCTCGAAGACGATTCGCTCGAGGGCGAGCACCTGCCGCTCGAGCGAATCCGACTGCATGAGGTCGAGGGCATCGAGTTTTCCCGCTTTGAGAACGAGCTTGTCACGCCCGTACATCTCGCCCAAGATCTGGAACAGGGCGTTTACTCGCCGCCTCAACGCCTCGTCGCGCCTTGTCTCTTTGGCTCCCTGTTTTGTGAACCGCCGCCAAATGTTCACGAGCGATCACCTTCGACGACCTGCACCGTGAGCTGGGCCGTGACCCCGGGATGCACCTGGACGCCGACCTTGTACGTCCCGAGCGCCTTGATGGGCTCCTTGAGATCGATTCTACGCTTGTCGACCTCCATTCCCGAAGACGTCTGAACGGCATCGGCGATGTCGCCTGCAGTGACCGAACCAAAAAGCCGGCCCGCTCCGCCCGTTTTCGCGCCGATCTTGATCGTCAGCGCTTCCAGCTTCGCGGCCCGCTCTTTGGCCTCCTCGAGCTCGCGCTCCGCTCGCTGCTTAGCAACGGATCGCTCGTGTTTCAGGCTTTTCAAAGCTGCGTCATTTGCCTCAATGGCAAGGCCCCGCGGCACGAGATAGTTTCGGGCGTACCCTTCCGAGACCTCGACGAGGTCCCCTTTTTTCCCGAGTTTCTTCACGTCTTGCTGCAGGATGACTTTCATCAGCTTCGACCCCCATTTGATGCAGTGTGTTCAGCTTGACGCGGCACTTTAGGCGCCCATTTCACCTTTCCTCGCCCTCCAGCGCCGGAGGTCTGCGAAGGAATCGACAAAACCCAGCACGATCAGTGTGAATGCGGCTATATATTGAAAGAGCAACAAGGCGACGACGAGCGCAAGCACTTTGATGCCCGCCCCGATCCGCGGCAGGAAATGCCAGATCAACGCGATGCCTTGAACCAGGAGCAACGTCTCCGTCACCACGATGGCATTGACGACCGCCCACCACAAGAGCGATGGTCCCTCGCCCCGCGCAGCGACAAATTCGACAAGGCGCGCCCCCGCGTATACCAAAGCGATCCAGAGCGGAAAACGCCAAAGGTGAAAGGGGCGCATAGCCGGGACGCGCTCCATGCTTTCGCCGAGTTTAGAAAGCAGCCAGCGCGCAAGGGCGAACGCGACGACGGTGAGCACAAGGGAACCGAGCGCCAGGCCCGCAGGGAGCGTGATGCGCATTTGCTCGATCTGCATCTCGACCGTGCGACGGAGCTCCTCGGCCGCTTCCGGATTTGTCGTACTGTTCCCCGCTCCGGCGCCCAACGCCTCTTCCCAAAATAGTCCTAACAGCTCAAACATGTCGACGCCAAAGACGCTCTGCACGACGTATACGAGGAGGAGCGTCGTGGTCAACGCCACGACCGTTCCCAAAGCGATCAGTTGCGTCGTGTTGATCCCCTCGCGCAGGCCCTCGCCCAGCGCAATGCCGAGGGCAAGCGCCAACAGGACTTGAGCAAGCAGCAACGGGTTGCTCGCCAAGATCGCCGCGATCATGCCCGCGGCAAGGGCCGTAAAGATCCCGGCCCTCAAGCCTTGCCTGTAAACGAGCGCCGCGAGCGGAACCGGAGCCGCCATCAGCGCAAATGGCAGGACGGACAAAAACGCCGTGGCGCCGCCCAGCAAGGCGTAATCTCTTAAACGCTCATCGCCCTTCTCCACGGGCATGCAAAACCTCTCACCTTTCTCTCGACTCCAAATACCTGTCTAAAGCGGTGAAGTCGCCGTACCACGTCTCAAAGTCGTGCGGCTCCCTCGCGTTGGCACGGACGTTCTCTTTCAATCTGCTCTCTAGGTGCGCGAAGTCGACACCGAGTCGTCGGCCAAGCACAAACGTCGCCATGATGACGTTTGCGAGCAGGTCGGCCACTCGGTCCTCCCGCGGCTGTCTCATCGCCCGGAACAGCTCGGCGACGGCACTGAGGAGCTCTGTTTTCAACCATTCGATCGCCTTGAAGCTTCTTGCGACATCCATGTCGGCACGGGGTTTCAAAAACCAGACCTCCAAACGGAGAGATTAGGAGGGAACGGCGAGTATGCGCCTCGCCTCGAAAAGCCAGTGATACCCTCGGCGCTCGCTGCCCCGCGCCGTGCAGCGCGCCCCGTTTGCGGAAAGAACGGTGAAGTGACAAGCTTTGCTTTGCCTTCGCTACGATTCTCGCTTGTATTTTCTCTTGTTGCGCGGCGATGTCCTTTGTCGTATTTAGCGGGCTCCTCCGGTTTTGACATGGCCGAATGCGCTTTATCGATTTTTCTAAGATGCGCACCCAGGTTTTCAGATCCCGGCGTTGAAAACCGAAAACGCAAATCCTCAAGGAAAGAGGTAGATAACATTTGAAAAGAGCGTTGAGTCTCATCGCCGCGCTCCTGATTTCCGTGACACTCTCCGGGTGTTTCGGGTTCGTCCCAGGGCCCAGTCCAAGTAAGAGTGCTAATTCCAGCGCAAAGTCCATCATAAGTGAACGAGCTCAACAGATCTATGCGGCATCAGACATCACAGACGTGGCGTCGTATATTGCTTCTCCCGTGACCGTGCGACTCAAGGTTACGCTCGACGGCCAAATCGTGGAGGATAAAGAGGAAGAAGTCACACACGAGAAATTGGCCGACGACTTCAAGGATGGACTCTTGCCCCGAGATTCGGAAGACACTGACGTCGACTTCGGAATCATGGTGGTTGAGGTTTTCGGCTCGACAGCGACGACCGTACTGAAGTTCACCGTTGCCAATCTCCCCTTGGAAGGTGACATCACCGTTTCAGGCAATGCCGTATCGACACTCAAATGGATCAACGTGTCGGGCGAATGGCTGGTCGAAGAGATCGAGTTGAGCGCAACTTTGGAATCGACTGAGCCCGGTGGCAACAACGGCGGCGCCACAGACGATGAGACGACGCTCATCCAGCTTGCAAACGAGATCCACTTTGCACCGGATACTGCGAGCGTAACGCAGTACATCATGGATCCCGTCGATCTATATATGGAAGTGGCGATCGACGGCGAAGTCGATGCGGACAATGTAATTGACGCCCCCCGCAGTCACGCCGAGCTGGTCGAGGAATTCATAGGCGGCGTCATGTTCCCCTTTGAGGACGATTTTACCGTCGAATCTTTGACGGCCGAGGTCGATGGCTCAAAAGGGACCACCGTTCTGTCATTCAAGGTTACGGACTTGGAATGGAACGACGATGTATACGTAAACGTCGTCGGTACGGTCACCCTCCACTGGGAGCGCGTATCGGGAGCGTGGAAAGTTTCCAAGATCGAGATGCTGGCCAATATCTTACCCGATGAGAATGCAAACGAAGCCAAAGTCTACATCACGCAACGCGCCGAGGAGATCTACCCGGCAACGGACCTCTCAGATAAGCTGTCCGACTTCCAAATGGAGTTAAACACCCGTCTCCTCATCGAACTGGCGGGTGAAGCCCCCCATGATGTGTCTGAGATCGTCGAGCGCGAGAAGCTGCTCGAGTTTTACAACGGTGGTCTAATTCCCGTCGAACAGCCGGGCAGCACTGTCACGGTTGGGGCCATGACGGTTGACGTAACCTTACCGACGGCGACGACCGTTCAGCACTTCACGATTTCAAACTATCCCATGGCGCTTGATGACGGTCCGGCGATCATCGTGTCCGGCAGCGGCACGACCACGCTCAACTGGCGTCGCACGATCACATGGAGCATCGAATCGGTCGAGATGCACGTAGAACTGGTAGCACAGGAATAGACGCGAAGAAAAAGGCGGCGCCCCCGGGATCAGCCGGGAAGCGCCGCCTTGTGAACTCGTTTGTGACTAGACGATCAGCCGTCTTGGGAATACGGCAGGAGCGCCATTTGCCGCGCTCGCTTGATGCAGCCCGTCAGTTGCCTTTGGTGCCGGGCACAGTTGCCGGTGATTCGGCGGGGAAGGATCTTGGCCCGCTCAGACAAGTACCTGCGCAGGCGGCCCAGGTCCTTGTAATCGATCAATTCGACTTTGTCAACGCAAAAGGCGCAAACCTTGCGGCGCCCTCTACGGCGGTCTCTCGCCAACGGCTTTGCCTCCTTTTAGAAACGGTCAAAACGGTACGTCATCGGGATTAAAGTCGTCCACAGGCTCGTCCGGATACGAACGGCGAGGGGCGCCGCCGCTGCTTGCACCGCCGCCGTCAGCGGGCCAATCGAGAAACTCGACGTTGTCCGCGATGACTTCGGCCTGTCTGCGACGCTGGCCTTCGTACTCGTACTCCCGTATCTGCAGCCGACCGTCGACGCCGACCAAGCGACCCTTGTTGAGTTTGTTGGCGACCGTCTCACCAAGTTTTCGCCACGCGACGATGTCGATGAAATCGGCCTCGCGCTCACCTTGTTGATTGGTGAAGGGCCGATTTACGGCAATGCGAAAGTTCGCCACGGCGGCGCCGGTCTGCGTATAGCGCAGCTGCGGGTCGGCCACGAGCCGCCCGATCAACACAATGCGATTGAGCATCTTCCCATTCTCCTCTCAAGAAAGCCTCGCGTTTCGAGGAATGGGACCAATTACTCTACTTGTGAGGCCGTCGTAGACGCTTCTGCATTCTCGGTCGCCTCGGCGGCTTCGCCACCAGCCGCATCGCCTGCGGGCGCGTCAGCGGACGGCGCCTCTTCGGCTTCCGCGCTTTCAGCGGCCTGACGTTGGGGCTTGATCTGGCTCTCGTCGAGGCGGACTACCATGTGCCGAACGATTTCGTCCGTAATGCGCATCACGCGGCTAAGCTCGTCCACTGCGGAGTCCTCCGCCTTGAACTGCATCACCACGTAGTAGCCTTCGTGGAGACCCTGAATTTCGTACGCGAAACGTCGCTTGCCCCACTTATCGACGGCGGTCACTTCACCGCCGCTGTCGACGATCAAGCGCCCGAAGCGCTCGATTTGCGCATCGACCGCGCCGTCGCCTTCGACATTGGGGTTAACGATGAACATTACTTCGTATGGTTTCACTCCGGCTCACCTCCTCCCTATGGACATAGCGGCCCCAGGCGCCACCCCAGGGCAGGGAACAAAGCCTATTATATCACCGCTCATGCCTAAGAGACAAGGAATTCAGACGTTGAATCGAAACGTGACAACGTCCCCATCCTCGAGCAGGTAATCTTTGCCTTCGAGGCGCACGAGCCCCTTCTCCCGTGCAGCCGCCATTGAACCGGAGCTCACCAAGTCGTCGAAACGCACCACTTCCGCTCTGATAAAGCCTCGTTCCATATCCTCGTGGATGCGTCCGGCGCCTTTGGGTGCAGGCGTTCCCCGAGGCACCGCCCAAGCTCGGGTCTCCGGCCCTTTGATCGTGTAAAAGGTGATGAGGTCGAGTTGTTCGTACGCGGCGCGTATCATTTTGTGAAGTCCCGGCTCGTCCAACCCCAACTCCTCGACGAAACTTTGGGCCTCCTCGGGATCGAGTTCCGCGATCTCTGCCTCCAGGGCCGCCGAAAAGACGACGACGGAGGCCCCGGAACGTTCGGCGACGGCGCGCACGCGACCCACGCGCGGGTCTTGGCCCCCAACGTCGCTCTCCGCGACATTGGCGGCGTAGATGACGGGCTTGTCCGTAAGCAAAAAGAGCGAGCGAATGAGCGCCTGCTCGTCTTCGCTCCACGACCCGCTGCGAACCAATCGTCCGCTGTCGAGAAAGGCTGCGATTTTCTTCAGCGCCTCCATCTCTTGCGCGTACCGTCGCTCCCCGGTCTTAACCATCCGCTCGGTTTTGGCCATGCGGTTTTCGATCGTCTCTTGATCCTTCAACATCAACTCCGTCTCGACGACTTCAATGTCGCGTGCGGGATCGATTTCCCCCGAAACGTGCGTGACGTTGGGGTCGTCAAAACATCGGACGACGTGGATCACGGCATCGACCTCTCGGATATGGCCGAGGAACTGGTTTCCAAGCCCCTCTCCCCGGTGCGCTCCGGCCACAAGCCCTGCGATATCAATGAACTCTAATGTCGCGTGCGTGAGTTTCTCAGGCTTCAAAAGGTCGGCCAGCCGAGCAAGACGTTCGTCGGGAACGTTGACGACGCCCACGTTTGGATCGATGGTGCAAAAAGGGTAGTTGGCGACTTGGGCTCGGCCCTTGGTTAGCGCGTTGAAGAGCGTCGATTTCCCGACGTTGGGCAATCCGATCAAACCGGTCTTGTACATCCGTGACTTCCTTTCAAGTAACCACGAGGCGAAGCTTGAACGAGGGCTCGTGGATAGCGCCTCGCCTGGGGGACCATAATACCCTTAGCAACTCATATCGCAACTTATTGCAATCGGTAGGGGGCGGCTCGATGCCGGCCGACGAATCGCACTGGACAGCCGAAACCGAAAGTCGACTCATCGAAATGCATCGCAGAGAGCACACGGCCGAGGAGATGGCTCGGGAGCTCAGCCTCCCTCTCGACCTCGTCCAGGAAAAGCTCGAGGCCCTTCTCCACGACGATGAGTATCCCCACGAACCCTGGCTTTCACATTGATCAGGCGTCGTCTTCGATGCCCCGCGACACGATCTCCTTGACGCCGCGCTCAAACTTCCTGCGCGGGAGCATGACGACGCGACCGCACCCCAGACACTTCATGCGAAAATCCATGCCGGTCCGCATCACTTCCCAGCGGTCGTCCCCGCACGGGTGCGGCTTCTTCATTCGGACGACATCCCCTAAGTAAAACTTCTGAGGCATGTTCAATCTCCCCGTTCCCTTGCTTGAAAGGCGCGTCGTCTACGAGCGCGCCAAACTCCATGTTTCGGGTTTTTCCTTGCACATCCTCTAGACGCGCCTCGTATCGGGATTCCGGGAATCGTCGAAAGCCCGTCCAGCATTCGTTCTCACCTGGATCGAGGAGCCAAGCGAGCCACAATTCCGCTTAGGTTAAATTAGTTCCCAAGAGGTAAGTGCAAGATCCCCTCGAAATTGGGAACGTACGTTGACTTCAAAAAGTGAGGGATCAAGACTTGCACCAAGCAGAGACAGTTTCGTCAAATCGGCGATCCGCCATATTCATCGCGATCGCTTTTGCGCTCGGCGTCGCATTGTCGTTTGCCGGGCTCACGCTCACTTCTGCCATGGGAAATGGCGACGCCGTGGTGACGGTAAACGGCGAACCGATCACCCGGGAGGCCTTTTACGAGCGCCTTGAGCTCGAGGCCGGCGAGGAAGTCCTCGACCAGATGATCGCGGAGCTCCTTGTGGCCCAGACTGCCGAGCGGTACGACGACGTCGTCGTCACCGTCGAGGAGATCCAGGCCGAGATCGACGATATCAAGCGTTCCTACGGCTCCGAAGAGGCGTTCAATGACGCCATGGCCCGCTTCAACATTTCGCTCGAGCAGCTCGAGCGCGACATCCGACTCAACCTGATCATCAATCAGTTGACCCGCCGCGGCATCGAGGTGACGGACGAGGAGATTCAAGAGTACTACGACGCAAACCGGGAGGCGCTCGGCCACCCCGAGCAGGTCCAGGTGCGCCACATCCTCGTAGACACGAAGGAAGAGGCCGAGGCAATCGCTGCACAGTTGGCGAACGGAGCGGACTTTGCCGAGCTGGCGAGGATCCACTCGATCGACACCGGCACGGCGGAAAACGGCGGGCTCGTCGGATACCTCCACGCCAACTCCCCGATCGTCCCCTCTTTCAAGGAGGCCGCGCTCAAGCTACAAGTCGGCGAAGTGAGCGATCCGGTGGAGTCCGACTACGGCTGGCACGTGATTCGCGCCGACGACAGAATCGAAGCACAAGACCCGACGCTCGATGAGGCGCGCGATTTCATCCGCGAGGTCTTGATCAACGAAAAGGCTCGGCCGGTGAGCGACATCCTCTCCGAGCTTTGGATGACCGCGGTAGTGGAAGTGCACTGGCCGCAGTACGAATTCTTCGCCCACGATCCCCAAGCGGTTCAAAGCGAAGAAGGATCGGAGGAGTAACAACCAGAAGAATCGTGGGAATGCAGCAATCCACCGGCGGGAGTGATCCACATGGCAGGCGTGGACGGACCCCTCTGGACGGAGACGGAGGATGGCGAGTATCACATCGTCTCCAAGTGCGGGCTGTACTGTGACACGTGCCCCGCATTCCAGAACGGACTGTGCAACGGATGCCCCCGCCTCGAGATGGATGACTGTGTGGTCCGCGATTGTGTCCACCGTAAGAATATAGCATCGTGCCACGACTGCGAGCTCGACTCCTGTTACCACTTTGAGGCGTACACCATCAGGAGGCAGCTCATGCGGGATCGTACCAAGGCCTATATGAAGCTGGTCTCCGCCGACGGCAGCGCGAAAAGCTCCGGCGGATGCGGAGGCGGTTGCGGCAGTGGTGGAGGATGCGGTAGCGGCGGAGGGTGCGGCAGTGGCGGATCGTCCGGCGGATGCGGAGGCTGCTCCAGCTCCAACGGCGCCGGCGGTTGCGCGGCCATCAAGATAATCGAGGCGTTGGCAAACATCGAATAGGATCGGACGTGTACCGTACGATAAAACTGGTCGCCTTCAATAGGCGGCCAGTTTGTGTTTATGTACGGATGCAAAGCGCCAGGGTTCCCTCGCCTTGGCCTAGAAATTGCACGCTAGGCGACGGTCGGCGCGAATTGCCAACACGCAGGCCGCCGACATCACCCGAGTGGAGGTCGACAATGAGGATCTCACGTTTTGAACTCTTCAAAGTTAAACCTCGTTGGTTGTTCTTAAAGATCGAGACCGATAACGGGCTATGCGGATGGGGAGAGCCCATCGTCGAGGGGCGGGCAGACACCGTGCGCACCGCCGTCGAAGAGATGATGGAGTACCTCGTCGGCAAAGACCCGCGGCGCATCGAAGATCACTGGCAAACGCTCTATCGAGGCGCCTTCTACCGGGGCGGGCCCGTGCTGATGAGCGCGATTTCCGGCATCGAGCAAGCGCTTTGGGACATCAAGGGCAGGCATTACAACGCCCCGATCTACGACCTCTTGGGCGGCGCAGTCCGCGATAAGATCAAGGTGTACGCGTGGATCGGCGGCGATCGGCCGTCTGAATTGATCGAGGCGGCCGGCGAGCGGATTTCTGCCGGGTTTAAAGCCGTGAAGATGAACGCGACCGGTGAACTGGAACGGATCGACACGCCGGACAAGGTGAAGGAGGCGGTCGAGCGGGTGCGCGCCGTCCGAGAGTTCGTTGGCGACCACATAGGCATCGGCGTCGACTTCCACGGGCGGGTCTCCAAATCCATGGCCAAGCGATTGGTGCGCGAACTCGAGCCGTTCGGGCTGATGTTCATCGAAGAGCCGGTGCTCCCCCAAAACAACGAAGCGCTGCGGGAGATCGCCAGGGCGGGCACGACGCCCATTGCGACAGGCGAACGAATGTACACGCGCTGGGACTTCAAAGATCTCCTCGCGCAAGGGTTTGTGGATGTGGTTCAGCCCGACCTCTCCCACGCCGGAGGCATCCTCGAGGTGCGCAAGATCGCTGCCATGGCCGAGGCGTACGACGTTGCCGTAGCGCCGCACTGCCCCTTGGGGCCGATCGCCCTTGCGGCCAGCCTGCATGTGGACGCGTGCTCGCACAATGCGATCATCCAGGAGCAAAGCCTAGGCATTCACTACAACCAAGGAACGGACCTGCTCGACTATATGACAAATCCTAACGCGTTTCGTTACGCGGACGGGTATGTGCCCCTGCCCGAAGGTCCGGGGCTCGGCATCGAGATTGACGAAGACCGCGTCCGAGAGGCCGCCAAAGAGGGACACGACTGGCACAACCCCCTATGGCGGCACGAAGACGGATCGGTCGCTGAGTGGTGAGCACTTAAAGCTCAAAGGGCCTTAGCGCGCGTCGGCAATCTGGCGGCCGTAGCTGACGTACCACCCTTCGCCCGTTTCGCCGGGGTCGTAGGCATGGCTTGGCACGCGGTGCCACGGCCTTGCGTGCGCCTCTGCAATCGCTCCGAGGCGCTTGATGCGCTCGACCATCGCTCCCCGGATAAAGGCGTCCCGCTCGGGTCCGGGGGGCGTGGTCACCGCTTCCTTCCAGATCGCCCGTCCCGCCACAAAGCCGGAAGCTCCCGCCTTGCAGGCGACCTCCAACTGGCGCGCATAGGTTTCAAAATCGACGCCGGCGCTAAGGAGAGCCCAAGGCACGCGGCAGGCCTCGTTTAGCCGTTTGCACGCGTCGGCCCAGTCGCGCTCGTCGCCTTGCGCGTGAACCGGAAACTCGACCTTATAGAGGTCGACGTCGTAGCGACTCAAGATCCGAGCGCTCTCGACGACGAGGTCTACTTTCTCTCGGACGAACGCAGCCTCATCATCGTAGTCGGTTGGGTAAACGACGCCCTCGAGCATAAAGGGAATGTCGACGCGCCGACACTCGGCCGCCACCTGTTCGACGACCTCGATTTGACGTGCAGCGGCCTTCTCCCTGCGCGGGTTGAAGTAGAGCAGCAACTTTACCGCGGAAGCTCCCATCGCCTTGACCGCCGCCGGCCCCCAATCGTCCAGCAACTCCGTGAGCCGATCGCCGGCCTCCTCCGTGTACCCCGTCGCTTCCACGGCGACGACGAGGCCGCACGTTCCCGCCAGGGCCCGGTGCGCCACGCACGTCGCAGCCCCGTATTCAGGATCGAGCAGCGCGCCCGTCGCATGGGGCGACAGCGCGCCGACGATGTCGAGCTTGACGCGGACGATCTGGTCGTAGCTTGGAGCTAAATTTGCACCGCCGCTTTCCCCTTCGGCGTCCCTCGCCGCCTGCTCCATCAGGCGCACCATCGCGCCCCGCTGATCGCACGCGAGGATCTGAAAAACTCCCTTCTCCGTCGAAAGGGAGGACAAACCTCTGATCTTGCCTATGGACAATCCTGCCATCGATCACTAACCTCGCTTGTAAATCGTCACGCCCTGGACAACCCTGTTGATGACCTTCTCTCTGCTCGGAGCGTCCGGTCTTAATCCCAGGTCCAGACTTTTGAACACTCCGAGCAGTTGCGCGGGGAGGATCATGACGACGGACGCAAGTTCGTCGGGGATGGCGCGAGCGCCCGTGGGGTCAAACTCGACCCACCCGTGCAACCACGCTCGCCACGCGTCGTCGACTCGGGGAGCCACTGCGATCCTTTTTAGCCCAAGGTTTTTCTGCGCCAGCTCGCGCAAGAGATCGCTCTCGTACTTGCGGCGGTAGGCATCGCTCGAACCAAACACGACGACCAGCGTCTCCGGGTCGATCGCAGCCATCGGACCGTGACGCAGGCCGAGCGTGTCCTCGGCTTTCCCCACCACGTCCCCGTCGGTCAGCTCCTGCACCTTCAAGTGCGATTCGAGTGCGGCGCCAAAAAACGGTCGTGCGCCGACGAAAAAGATGCGGCGAAACTTCTCCTCGGCCAGAGCGGCGATCGCATCGGCGTCTCGATCCAAGAGTTCACGAGCCGCACCGGCCAACTGATCCACATGCCGCAGGAACTCGCCCGGTCGGTCGAGGCAACCGAGCGCCTGGGCCGCCACGACCAAGCTCGTGAGCGAGCTCGTCATCGCAAGGCCCTGATCGTTGGTCTCGGGAGGAAGCGCGCAAAGCGCCGCCGGACGCTTGGTGCTCCTCGCAAGGCCCGCGAGGATGCCATCGGCATTGGTGGTGATCACGATGTGCCGCACCAGGTCGCCTCGCAGCTCCTCCGCGAGTTCGAAGGCGGCGTTACCCTCGGGGCTGTTGCCCGACCGGGCAAGCGACACGAGCGTGAACGGGCGAGTCGGCAACGTGCTCTCGGGATCCATGACGATCTCCGTCGACGCCACGGCCCGCACCGGACACCCAAGCGCCCGGTTCAACGCCGCCTCCGCGCACACCCCGGCGAAGTATGAGCTCCCGGCTCCGGTCAAAACGATCTCGGTTCCGGCGAGGAATTCCTTGGTAAGTCCTACTTGGCCGAAGACACATTCGGCCGCGCTTTTCCAGACGTCGGGCTGTTGAAGTATCTCCTTTGGCGTGTGGACGAGCCCGCGCTCGGCCTTGCTCTTTTCATCAAGTTGAATCAATCGCGAAATAGCCATACGGTCCGACTTTAAACCTCCGCCCTAGATCCTGCTTTCGACAAAGCTGCAACGGCCACCGCTGCGGCGCCAAGCGCCCCCGCGTGCTCCTTTAGACCGGTCGCTTCGACGACTTTCCCCCTGCTGTACCGGGGCGATTGTCGGGCAAGCGAAGCCTTGACCTTCTCAAACAGGCACTCGCCGCCACCGACCACGACCCCGCCTCCCAGCACGACTGCGGCAGGGTCGTAGGCCCGCAGGCCTACGATCACGCTGAGGGCGATACCGTCCGCCAACCGGTCGACAAGGGCGTCAGCGACCGGATCGCCGTCCAGCGCCGCACGAACGATCATGCCACCGTCGAGGCGAGCGGGATCTCCTTCGGCCATGTCCCGAAACTTGCTGGGCCAATTGGCGTCCATTGTTTCGCGGCCCCAGCGGACGAGCGCCCTTCCCGAAGCGACCGTCTCGAGACACCCCTGCTGCCCGCAGGCGCACGGATACCCGCCCGGGTGAAGGGGAATATGACCCATTTCCCCGGCGTCCCGCCTGCCTCGAAATACGTTCCCGTCCACAATGAGACTTGCCGCTAGGCCTGTCCCCACGCTGATGAACAAAAGCCCGCCCGCGACGTCAGCAAGGTCGCGCCCCCGGCCGAATCGACTCTCGCCGAGCGCAGCCGCTTTCACGTCGTTTTCGGCATAGGTCGGCCGGCCGCTCCGCCTTTCGATCTCTTCGGCCAGCGGATAGGGGGGCGCGTTCAAGATGAGGTTGGTGCTTCCCCACCACCGGCCGGTCTCGGGATCGACGGGACCGGGCGCGCCAATTCCGATGGCGGTCACATCGCTCCAAGAGATTTCCGCCTCGTTTACGGCTTGGTTGGCCCCGTTCCACATGGCGTCGACGATGGATGCGTCCGACTGCCCATCGCCGCGGCTCGGCACCGTAACGGCGCCCAAGATGCGCCCGGTTTGGTCGATGACCACGGTCGCGGCCTTGGTTCCACCGACGTCGACGCCTACGAATATCTCGCTCAAGTGCTGTACACCACGCTTCCTTCCACCATCGTGAGACGGACCTCGAGACCATCGCCCAGCGCGATGATGTCCGCATCCTTTCCAGGCTCAAGAGAACCCTTTCGACTTCCCAGACCGATGAGACGAGCAGGGTTGTACGACGCCATCCGAACGGCGTTGCCAAAGCCGCAGCCCGTCGCCTCCATCACGGTCTTTACGATAAGGTTCATGGGCATCACGCTTCCTGCAAGGGAACCGCTTTCGAGGTAACACCTGTGCTCTTCCTTGATCACGGTGTTGCCCGACCGCCCGGGATAGCGGCCATTCGGCATCCCGGCCCAGCGCGTGTTATCGGTCACGATCGTGATCCCATCGCGCCCCTTCGCGTGATACAGTACCTGCATCGCCACGGCGCTCACGTGCTGGCCGTCTCCGATCAGCTCAGCATTCAGTTCTCTGCGCGTCAGCGCGGCGCCGACCATCCCCGGATCTCGATGGTGCATCGGCGGCATGCCGTTGTACGTGTGCGTCACGGACTTAAGGCCTGCGGCGATCGCCCGGTCGACCTCCTCGTACGTGGCGACCGTGTGGCCCGCGGATGGCACGACACCGCACGCGCGCATTCTTTCGATGACCTCGACGGCGCCTGGAAGTTCGGGGGCAATGGTCATGTACCGGAGTGTCCCTCTCGAGGCATCGTACATGCGATCAAACTCGGAAATACTCGGGGGGCGCATCGCATCGACGTTTTGCGCGCCGCGTGCCCTGGGGTCGGGATTGAGGAAAGGGCCCTCAATGTGAATGCCGACGATCCGGGCGCCCGAGCGCAAGGCATCCATGTTTGCCTCAACCATGCGCACTTGATCGAGCAGGTCCTCAAAGTTGGACATGCCTCCGAGCGTCGGCAAAAACGCGGTCGTCCCCTGTTTGGCAAGGCCGATGGCCACGGCCTCGAGCGCCTCGGGAGCGTCGCCCACCGAGCGCTCGTTCCCGCCATGAATGTGGATGTCGACGAACCCCGGCGCCAGTGTGCACTCACCCAGGTCGATCACTTCCGCTTCGGCAAACTCGAGCGGAAGGCCTTCAAACGGTCCGACCCACGCGATGGTCTTGTCGGAGATTGCCACAGCGGCCTTTTCGATCCGTTCAAAGGGGGTAAGCGCCGCGCTCCCTCGCAACACTCGTTTGTTTGACATGACCGCACCGACTCCTTAGTGGAATGTCGCTCGAGGCGAAGAGCGCCTTCTTCCATCAGTCTTATCTTTCACGCAGCGTAGGCGCCGCAGATGGCTCCCCTGAACAAAAGGGATGCGGGCGCTGCGAGCGAATCACACGGGCAGGAGTTGATCGCCGACCTTGGACCGTGCGCCTGAGAGCCTTTTCGCGACCCGCCTTGCTTTCGCCCAGTACGCGCTCATCGGTGTGGGCGCCGTCAGCTTCGCGCCCATCCTACCTCAAATCATCGCAGATTTTGACCTTTCGCTCACGGTCGCAGGCCTGCTGTTTCCTGCCAAAGCGGTGGGCGGCTTCGCGGGCGGCTTAATCGCCGGCCCGCTCATCGACCGATACGGGACCAAACCGATCATCCTCGGCTGCCTGGCGACGGCGGCGCTCGGCCTCTTGCTCACGGGATACGGACCGACCTGGGTCGCGCTCCTTGTGGGCTTTTTGCTCTCAGACATCGGTCAGCGGGCGCTCTCGACGTGCCTCAACACGCTCGTCGCAGAGGCCAATCCGCACGACCCAGCCCGCTACCTCAACTACCTGCACGGGGTATACGGGATCGGAGCGCTGCTCGCGCCCTTGTTGATCGGCATTTGGCTCCTGGAAGGATACGACTGGCGGCCGGTCTTCAAAATCGCCGCCCTTCTTTGGATCGCCCTGCTCGCTTTCGCGGCGCGCGCCACCTTTCCCCGCCTCAAACAGGACGTGCGCAGAAAGCCCGCACTCGATCGAGGCCTCTTTCAAAGCTCACTCTTTCTCATGCTCTTTGCCGTGGCGTTTTGCTACAACGGCGTCGCCGTTCCGCTCCTTGGCTGGATCAGCACGTACCTCGATCAGGCAGGCACGCTCCACCCCTTTTGGTCGGCCAGCATGATCTCGATCTTTTATGTGGCGCTCACCGCCGGCCGGTTCATCTGCGGCGCACTGGCCAAACGACTTGGTTTTGAACGGACGATCTTCGCCTGCGCACTAGGCGCGGCCGCCGCGTACCCGCTCGTGATCACGGCCGTGGATCCTTGGGCGCTCGGGATCGGGGTCCTGCTCTCCGGTCTGTTTCTATCGGGCCTCTTCCCGACGGCGCTCGCCGTAGCCAATGCTGCGTTTCCCGAACGACCGGGGACCGCCACAGCCGTGCTCTCGACTGCGATGACCATGGGCTCCTTGCTTCCGCCTTGGTGGACCGGGGCGATCGCGGACATTTGGTCCTTTCAAGGCGCCTTGCTCATCAACGCATCCATGATCGTCGTGATGCTCGTCGCCGCGTTCATAATCTTTAGCCGGCGCCCTCAAGCGACGCAATCTAAAGAGCGACCGCTTCACCAGTAAGGCGGCTTTTGTTGGCCGCCTCGAGAAACGCTGCGATCTCGATGGTCTCGGCAGGATCGACGGGCGATTTCCCAGTCTTGAAAAACTCCATGACCCGCTCGAGCAAGAGCGCGTAATAGGGCGGTTCATGCCCGGCGCTTGCTTGCTGGACCCCGCTCGCCGTGAATACGGTGGCGCCAAAGGCCGACACACCTTGGAATCGGTACCCGTAAAGTGTGCCGACGCGCCCGTCGTCCCAAATGCCCGTCACCATGTCGACCTTTTCGGTCATGTTCACCTGCACCTTGCGGCAGCCCGTCCCCATTTTGGAAAAGAGAATTTCGGCGCTGTGAATGCCATACCAGTAAAGCGCCGGCACCCCTTCGATCACGGCGGTCGGTCCAAACGCCTCACACCCCAAGATCTCCTCGCCCTCGCCCAACTCGAAAAGTCCGGCGGCGTACCTTAGGGCCGAGCTCGAAAACACGGGAGAGCCGTGCTTTTCGGATAGGGCGTAAATCTCCTCCGTCTCCCGTTTGGACGTCGCGATCGGTTTATCGATAAAGACCGGCTTGCCGTAGGGCGCGACCTTAGAAAACTGCTCGAGGTGCTGACCGCCGTCGACACTTTCGAGCAAGATCGCGTCCGCGGCCTCTGCGACCGCTTCGATCGAGTCGACGATCTCGACTCCAAACTCATCCTTTAGCTGCGCCGTAAACCGGTCTACACGCTCGTAGCTAGCGGGCAGCGTCGGATTTCCGCCGGGAAAGCCGATCACGACCTTGCCGCCCGGAACGTGAAATCGATCCGACTCGTTGTTGATCAACCTCGTGAATGCGGCACAGTGCGACGTGTCGATCCCGACCATTCCGATTTTCATTCGGATCCTCCTAGAACGCGCTGATGTCGAACTGCTCCCACGGCTGCCAATCTTCTCCCCTCGGCAATACGCCGCCAAGCCCGGGCACGACGAGTCCGCTACAGTCGACGGCGCCGCCGTCGATCCGCAGGGTGGCGCTCCTGCCTTCACGCCGGTACACGCCCGGATGCAAACGCATCAGTTCGTCGATCGTCGCTTCGCTTACGTGATCGAGCCCCAAGAAATAATGGTGGCCGTTGCGCTCCACGTGCTCGATTCCAAGCGTCGCCACGACGTGTAGATCCTGGAGCAAGGCGATTGGACCGATGTTGGTCAAATCCTCCGCGCTCAAGATCCGTTCCCCACCGTCGTCCGCGAGGAGGTTGCGCGCTCTGTTGACCAGCCCTTTGATGACGCCCTTGCAGTTTTTGTGGCTCGTCCCTTGATACCCCAAGGCGATTGCCTGAGGATACGCCTCGAAGTTCGCGTCCGACTCGTCGATGATGAGCGGATAGGGAAGTTCGCGAAGGCCCCGCACCCGTTCCGGATCGAGGGCGGCCTCCCTTTGGATCGGCTGCTCGATAAAGAGGATGCGACCTTCGAAAGGGCGCAGGTCGGGATCGCTCGCCAGCGCATCGACTACGCCTTGCAGCTCGGATACGCTCTTGTACTGCTCGTTGCCGTCGAGCGTGCAGAGGATCTTACTCCCACGCTCCGCCTCGACCCGTTTCATGATGGCGCCAATGCGGCGGAGCCGCTCGACGTCCCGCTCGTAGTCGTTGGAAAGCTTGATCTTCAAATATCGATTGCCGTAGACCGAAAGGCACGCCTCGAGGCTTTGCGGAAGCCCGTCCTGCACAAGGTCGCCTTCGGCGATCTCATCGTCCTCGAGTGGGTCCGACAAGCCGATCGTATGTCGGGCCCACACGCGCGCTAGAGGACGCTCCGGAAGAATGCGGCTGGCCTCGATCCCTCGCAGCGATGCGTCGAGGCTTCCCCAGTCGATACCGAAGTGGTCGCCGCGGACGAGTTCGACGAAAGGCAGCCCCGTTGCCTTGCCGAGGCCGTCCCATAGCGCCCTTTCGACCAGCGATGCCCCAAAGGCGAGCACCAGATCGGGCAGGCCGATTTTGCGCCCCTGGTCAAAGACGTGATCGTACGCGTCGCGCCAGAGCGAAAACCCGCTTCCAGCGCGGCCGAGTACGGCTTCGACAGCCCAGCGAAAGGCTGCAAGTTGGTCCGCAAGCTGCTCAGAGAAGGGCTTCCCCGATTTGTCGAACCACCCCGGGGGAAGGTTGTCCCCTGCGATCCCCGTCACCGATTTGCCCTCTACCTCGAGCGCTAGCTCAACGCAAAGGTGCGGACAGGCCACAAGATTTGTGGCGCCAAAGCGAAAGGGAATGCGTGTGTTCAGTCCCTTCATCCACGCCCGCGCCTCGAGGCAGCGTATCACCGCGGGACCGGCCATGTGTCGGAGCGCAGGGTCTAAGCCCATTACACCGCCGCCTCCTTGGCGGAACCGTCGGGCGTGTACGTCGCCCGGCACCGATCCAAGAGCGCGAGCTGGTCGCGAACGCTCTCAGGCGTGACAAAGAGCGGCTCACCCAAGCGGATCGATCGCCACAGGCGCTCGTAGACGACCTGGGTCTGGCTTGGGCCGGCCTCGACCTTGAGCTCCTCGATTTGCCAAGGGACCTCCTCACCCGTGCCGTACGAGCGGTTCTTTGCCGCCCCAGGATCGGCCTCGATCGGCGGGAGGGCTCCTTCGGGGTACCATTGCATCGTAAGGCGCGAACCGCTGCCCCGCACCATGCCGCGCTCGCCGATGACGACCCACCCATCGAGCGGCATCGGGCAAGCGCTCATGATCTCGACCTCGATGACCAACCCGTCCTTCCCTTTCAGGGCGACCTTGACGTGATCCTCGGCGTCCCCGGCGGAGACGGTCCTCTTGAGGTCGCAAAAGAAGTCGGAGTACTCCCCGTCTAGAAGGATCAGCGCTTGATCGAGCTTGTGCGCGCCCCAGTTGTTGAGCATGCCGCCGCCGAGGCTCGTCAAGGTCTGCCAATCGCGCCGGCGCTCAAACTTGTAATTGCCCATGCGGATCAGATGCACGCGCCCCAGCTTGCCGCTTTCAATGATCGATCGAATCATTAGGAAATCCGGATCCGCCCTACGGTTTTGAAAGCACGTGACGATCCTGTTGCACTCGTTGGCGACCGCGATCATCGCGTCGGCTTCCTCGACGTTCAGAGCGAAGGGCTTCTCCACCTGCACGTGCTTGCCGGCTCGCAGGGCCGCGATCGCCAGGTCTTTGTGGGTGAAAGACGGCGTCGAGATCATGACGAGCTCGACGTCTTCGTCCTGGAACAGCTCCTCAGGCGTTGCGTAAGCTTTGGCGACTCCCAGCTTCTCGATAGCCTCATCCCTGCGCTCCGCCAAGGGATCCGCAACCGCATAGAGGCGATACTTGGGGTCTTTGGCCAGGTAAGTTGCGTGTATGTTCCAACCGCTCCTACCCAGGCCAACGACGCCGATCGTGACTGGGGCGTCGGACTTAAGTGTAGGCGCGGCCTCTCGCTTTTCTTCTCCACTGATCTCCGTCGACATTTTGTCCTCCCGAAATGTGCACTTTCTATAATGCACACTTACGCCGTCCCAAGGGGGTTTCCTGTGCAAAGGGCGAAAGCAAACCAAGAGGTGAACGCCAATGATCGTCGGCGCCATATTGGCAGGAGGAGCCAGCGTCCGCATGGGCTCGGACAAGGCGTTTGCGCCGCTTGGCGGCCGCCCGCTCGTCCGAAGCGTGTACGAAGCCTTAAAGCCCCTCGGGCAGATCATCGTCGTGGCGAACGACGCAACGAACCACCGAGCGACCTTGGGGCAGTCCGTCCGGTACGTGCGCGACCATTACCCCGGGGCCGGCCCGCTCGCAGGGATTCACGCAGCGCTCTCCGCCTTGCAACCCGGTGAGGAGTGCGTCGTGGCGGCGACGTGCGACATGCCTTTCGTCTTTTTCGAGCTCGTCCGTGCGCTGGGAGAGCGAGTTGCACGAGGCGATGAGCCGCACGCCGGCGTATGGGTCGATGGCTCAGGACGCCGCCAGCACTTTCCCGCTGCCTTTCACCGCCGGGCGCTGCCTGCTGTTCAAGCCAGGCTCGTGTCCGGGGACCGGTCGATGCGGGGGCTTCTCGACGAACTGCAAGCGGCTACGATTCATATCGACGATGTGGCGCCGAGTGGGTCGATGCGCGCCCAAGTCGCGTCCTTCAACGTCAACACGCCGGAAGACCTCGTCGAAGCAGAGCGGATCGCCGCCGCGCTCGCCCAGAATGAAGCTGGTGACCCATCACCGGGACGCGCCGATCGATAGCGGGAAGACCTCGACGGTGTCGCCGGAAGAGAGGGGGCCGCTTCCGGCGGGGACGACGACGAGGGCGTTTGTCTGCATCCAAGAGCGAAAGTGACCTGCCTGTTGACCGGCGGCAAGCGAGACGACCAACCGCCCGTCCGACTCGTGAAGCCGTCCCCGCAAGTAACGTTCCTGCGGGCTCGCCTTTGGAAACGAGTCGGCCAGCGTCGCCGTCATCGCCTCCCTCTCGGTGCGGGACTCGCCGCATCGTCGAAGAAGGTGCGGGCGAACGAGCACTTCATACGATACCATCGCCGCCGCCGGGTTTCCCGAAAGCGCAAAGACGTGCCGACCTTCCGGAAGGGATGCAAAGGCGCACGCCTTTCCAGGACGCATGCGCACCCGCCAAAAGAGGATCCGTCCACCAAGACCCAGGATCGCCTCGGGAACAAAATCTCGATCGCCGACGGATACGCCGCCCGTCGTCAGCACCAGATCCGCGCCTTGGTCCTGGGCGCGCTCGATGGCCCTTCGTATTGCTTGCAAATCGTCGGGAACGATCACGGCGTCCTCGATCACGCTGCCGCCGTCCCGTTCGACGCTCGCGCAGAGCGCGTAGAAGCCGCTGTTGTAGACTTGCCCGGGGCCTAATGGCGCTCCGACGTCGCGCACCTCGTCTCCCGTGGCGAGGATCGCGACCTTGGGTTTTGCGAAGACCTGCACCTCGGCGCGCCCCACGGATGCAATCGCACCAAGGCTGTCCGGGCCGAGACGAACGCCCGCCCGCGCCACCACGTCGCCGACACGATACTCCTCGCCCTGCGGAGAGACGTTGGAGCGGCGCTCAATTGAGGCGATCACGTCGATCATGCCGGACCCCGCAGGGCGGGTCGATTCGAGCGGCACGACTCCGTCTGCTCCCGGCGGGATCATGGCGCCGGTTGCGATGCGCCTTGCGCACCCGGGACCGATCGGAGCAGTTGCTTTGATTTGCGGCGAGCTGCCCACATGATCTGTCGACCCGGCCATGATCGAGCCGTCGACACGCAGCCGTGCAGGGCGTGCGCGTGAAGCACAGGCAACGTCCTCGCGCCGCACCGCGTACCCGTCCATGGCCGCCCTGCTAAAGGGCGGCACAGCGACCGCAGCTCGCACGTCTTCGGCAAGCACGCGACCAAGCGCGCACCGCAATGCGACACACTCTGTGGTGAGGCTCACCTGCTCCTTTGCGATCACCGACTTGGCTGCCGCGACCGAAAGCATGTCGGGCACGTGGGACGGGAGGGTGCGGATCAACTCGAGGCCTCCCTGCTGAAAGCGCCTGTCTCGAGCAGGCGTACGATCAGGGTCGCGACGGCTTGTGGATCGTCGCGGGAAATATGTGCCACCTGTGCGTCCACCCCCGAAAGCGAGACGATCCCGTTCGATGCGCCCACATCGCCCCTGCGAGCGGTCACCACGGCGATCACGTTGGTGAGGTCTTTGGCGCTGAGGTCATCGGGGTTGCTTGGGTGTTCCACAAAGATCTTGGGCAGCGGGCCGCGCTTGTGCCCTTCGACGATGATCAAGTCGAGCCGCCCCGCCGCCTCGTGCATCAGCCGCTCGACCTTGCCGAGGTCCCAATCGCCGAGTTCGGACGCAGGCAGCGTGAGCGCAGCGACGTCCGCCCCGCTCGCCAAAGTTGCGACGGCGCCGGCACCGAGGAGTCTCGCGCTGTCCTTGCCGTCCGGCTCAAGGGAGAGCGCGTGGTGACTCCGCTTGGCGGCCCCTACTGCAAGCCCGCGCTTTGCAAGCTCACCGATCAGCGACTCGATCAGCGTGGTCTTGCCGCTCCCCGACGACCCGACGACGCTCACCATGGGAATGCGCGCTTGATTCGACGTCGAGCGCGAATCGGCGGCATTCTCCGTAAGCCGCGCGACACGCCCTTCGCCTGCGTAGACGTTGAAACGCTCGCCACGCAAAAAGCCGACCAGCGTCATGTTGAAACGCTCTGCTGCATCGACGGCCAGGCTCGACGGGGCTGAGACGGCCACCACGATCGGAATGCCCGCCATCGCCGCCTTTTGCATGATCTCAAAGCTCGCCCGGCCGCTCACCATCAGGATCTTATTTGTAAGCGGCAGCCGGCGATTTAAAAAGGCCTCGCCGATCACCTTGTCCACCGCGTTGTGCCTTCCCACATCTTCGCGGATCGAAATTGGCCGGCCTTCGGCATCAAAGATGCCCGCAGCATGGATCCCGCCGGTCTTTTCAAACAGCGCTTGGCCTTTGCGCAAAGCGTCTGGCAGCGCTCGAATCACTTCGGGAGAAATCACGGGCCCCTCGCCGACGGGGCTGCAGCTCATTTCGACCGCGTCCAGGGACGCCTTGCCGCAAATGCCGCAACTGGACGTCGCGTAAAAGTTGCGCTGGAGCCGCTTGGCGTCGATGGGAGCGCCGGTTCGCAGCTCGACGCTAATGATGTTGTAAAGCTGCGGCCCGTCTACGGCAGGGTTCGTGCAGTACTTGAGCTCTCTGATCTCCTCGGGGGCCCGGGCGATTCCCTCGGTGAACAAGAACCCCGCGGCGAGCTCAAAGTCATTCCCCGGAGTCCGCATGGTCACCGCGAGGGGGATGTGTTCCTCGCCCGGCCCTCCAGCTATGCGAATTTCGAGCGGCTCTTCGGTGGCGAGCGCGTCCTTTCGCCATCGGTCGGAGTCCGCGTCGACCACCCTCACCCTTGCGGTCGTCGTCTTTCCCGGGCGGGATCCGATCATGTGCAGGTCACTCCT
>CAYRIY010000029.1:0-35448 GCA_964424335.1 uncultured Clostridia bacterium | reverse complement strand
CGTGCAGGTTGGATACTCTCCAACGAAGTCTGATATGCAACTGACCATCCTATTGCAGTCAGAGAGAAGGGCAGAACAGGGGCGTTTGGCTGTTCCGTGGAAGTATGAAGCCAAGTCAATCTCGGCCCATTTCGAATCGGCGCACCACCTTCCCCCAGTTCAAAGATCGCATACGTGATGCTCTTCAGATCGCACCTCGCCCGGGGCGGACACTCCCGGTATCAACCTCCCCCCGGGGTACTCGAATAACAAGCCGGTGTTCCACGTGGAACATTCCGATGCGCGTCTTTGAACATCGTCAGACAAACTTGCTCCTTTTGGGGACGGCAACAGTCCACCATCTCCCGCCGACTCCCGTGGCGCCCAATTCTCGAACGCTCAGCGGCGCCATATTCAATCAGCAACCTGACACAAGTCGCTCAAGCAGACCGCCATCTCATTCTCACACAATGCTTTCATGATATACCTTTGAGGGACTTCAACGTCCAATCAGCCCACAAACAAGCTCCCCAACGGGATAGGTATCGCCGAAGAATGCTAATCACATCGACCCAATCATTGTTCCACGTGGAACCTTCACGGCCATCGGAAGATTATCAGCCGGACCGCTCCGCCGGCGCCAATCCCTATTGCATGATAGCCAATAACCGCACTCGAACTCGCAGCAATTCTACTTCACTGCTGATAGGCATGACGGACCACCAACAGACCACCATCATTGTGATCAAATTCTACGCGTCACTGTGCAACTGTCAACAATTGAGCTATTCATTGCGGAGGTGCTTGGTTGTCAGTCTCCCAACGAACCCCCTAGACCCCCGGCATGCCTGGTACCCGCCAATCTCTCAATATGAGCACGTTATCCCCGAATCAACGTAATGTTCCACGTGGAACATCCCCCGGCCACAACCCAAACCAATAACTCCGCATTCACACGGCACTAAAACAAACACTTCATCCAGATCGTCACGAACCAGATCCCCACCTTGGACAGCACAAAGACCAACAATAACAACAGCGTGCTCTAATGGCAAAGACCAACCCTAATGGCAAAGGCCAACTCTAGCGACAATGGCCAACTATAACGCAAAAACCCGGGCAACCCATGCCCGGGCCGTACATATAGCGAAAGATACAAAATGACAGTTCAAAGGCTAACGCCGACGTAAACCCTCAAATAGACTCCGATCACTTGCCAACTTAAGCTCCCGTCTTCCCCAACGGGAAGAGGCGTCGCATCCTCTCTAAGAAACCGAACCCCGCGGGCGACCTATGCGTCTCCTCCGCTTCGACACCGATCAGTCGCTCGGCGATGCGGACGAATTGCTCACCCGCACGAGACCTCGGATCGTCAATGATCACCGGAATCTGCCTTCGCACGGATCGAGGCACAGCGGGGTCATCCGGAATGCACCCGACGACTTCCAACTCCATACCGAGAAACCGCTCGCTCGCGAACATCATCTTACGGCCGACTTCCCGGCCTTCCGACTCGCTCTCGACTCGATTGATTACAAGTCCAAGTTTCCCCTCGAAACCTTGCGAGGCCAGCACTTTGATCAAGGCGTAACAATCCATCACGGCATGCGGTTCAGGAGTGGTGATCAACAGACCCTCTCCAGCCGCCAACACGAAATTTGTCACGCTTGGCGAAAGTCCGCTGCCCGTGTCGATCAGAATGTAATCCGAATAGGCTTCCAGCTCGAGGAATTGGTCCATCAAAGCTTCGAAACTGGTGCGATCAAGTGTGGTAAGATCCTGGAACCCAGACCCTCCCGGCAGCACGATCACGCCTTCGGGACCTTCTACGAGAATCTCAAGCATATGGCGTTCGCCATGTATTACATGAGCAAGGTTGAAAGGGGGAGATAGATTGAGGAGTACGTCGACGTTGGCGGTGCCCAGATCTCCGTCAATGATGCACGTCCTTTTGCCAAGTCGACTCAAGGCGATCGCAAGGTTCGCCACCAGCGTAGTCTTTCCGACACCGCCCTTACCGCTGCTTACTGCAACGATAGGGCATCCGGTCACCCGTTCTTCCTTAGGTCGCACATCTTCCCGCGGGGCAGCAGAGAGCAATAGGGAACGGTCACGTCCCCCGGTGCGGTCCACAATCACCGCGTCAGCCCGCGTGGATCCACCATCTCCACGAACGACGACACCGACCCTTGTCCCAACCGGTAGGAGCACGATCCTGCCTCGATCAAGGGGCACGCGAATGCGGACACCGTCATCCGATACGCCAATAACCTGGCTCGTGTAGGGACCTCGGTAAATGGGCGAACTCGGCTCTAATACAATCTCCCGCCCCGGACCGAGCATCCTTCGGACTTGCTGAAACTGGTCGCTCATGTTTCCGCCGCCTCCGTACCGTCAACCGTACGAGTCGCCCTTTCGCTACTCTAATCGTCGGCGCCGGTCAACACCTCGATCAATCGCTCCATATCATCGGGGCCGTAGAAGCTGATCTCGATTCGCCCTCGCTTTCCGTTTTGCACGACACGAACTTTCGTACCAAGCGATCGCTGCAGGCGATCCTCAACGTCTTGGAGCAACGGGTCGACGCGGAGCGCACTTCTCTTCGTCGCACGAGGTTGTCCTTCAACAGCAGCCTCTTGCTCCTTCGTTGCTTCCTCCAGAGCGCGAACGGAAAGGCCTTCCTCGATCACCCTACGTGCCAGCTTACTTCTCATTGCTTTGTCGGGAACTCCAAGCAGGACCTTTGCATGACCCGCGGACAGTCGACCCGTTTCAATCTCTAACCGGATCTCTTCGTCGAGTTCGAGCAGGCGCAACCGGTTCGCGATCGTTGAACGCTTCTTACCGACGCGAGCGGCAACTTCCTCCTGCGTGAGGTCAAACTCAACCATGAGCCGCCGATACGCCTCAGCCTCTTCAAGGGGGTTTAAATCCTCACGCTGCAAGTTTTCGACAAGGGCGATCTCCATCGTCTCCTTGTCGCTAAGCGATCGAACTACCGCAGGAATGCTTTTCAAACCCGCTAATTGCGAAGCGCGCCAACGCCTCTCGCCGACCACCACTTCATAGCGGCCTTTCACCGGCCTAACAATGATCGGTTCAAGGACGCCATGGGTCTCGATCGACTCCCGAAGCTCATCTAACTGCTCTTCATCGAAATATTTCCGGGGTTGTTCTTCATTTCGATCCACTTGATCGATCGGTATTAGTCGAACTTGCCCCTCTTGCTCCTCCGCTTCGGGAATGAGGGCCTTAAGTCCCCGCCCCAGTGCCTTACGACTCACGACGCCATCACCTCTAAGGCGAGCTGACGATAGGCCTGCCCGCCCTTTGACTTGTCATCATATAGCACGATCGGCTGACCGAAACTGGGAGCCTCGCTCAAGCGTACGTTCCGGGGTATTACAGATTCGTAAACTCTGATTTGGTTGCCAAAAAACGCCCGTACATCCTCAATGACCTGCTGCGACAGGTTGGTTCTAGCGTCGTACATCGTCATGACGACACCGTCAACCTGAAGCGAGGGGTTGAGATGTGTCTGTACCATTCGAATGGTATTCATCAATTGGCTTAGACCTTCGAGGGCGTAGTACTCACATTGAATCGGGACAATCACACCGTCTGCGGCGCTTAACCCATTGATGGTAAGCAAACCAAGGGACGGAGGCGAGTCGATCAGGATATAATCGTACCGCTCGACAACAGGGGCAACCGCGTGTTTCAATCGATACTCCCGTGATATCACGGGAACCAGCTCGATCTCTGCACCGGCAAGCGCAATGCTTGCAGGCGCCACGTCGAGATTTTCAACTTCGGTTTCCCTTATAATACCAAAAATATCGACTTGATCCACCAACACATCGTACATGCAGCGCTCGAGCTCACCCTTTTCAACCCCAACACCGCTCGAAGCGTTACCTTGCGGATCAATATCGACCAACAGGACCTTCTTGCCGTGCGTCGCAAGATAGGCCCCCAGGTTGACTGCGGTCGTACTCTTTCCCACGCCGCCCTTTTGATTTACAACAGCGATGACCCGTCCCAATTCAACGCCCCCCCTTTTCGAGGGCTTGGTGAACACGTATTCGAATCTCTACAAATTCGTCGCCATCTTCTTCAAACACTTCGATCCGAGCGCCACCCGACTTCATCTGCTCCGCCATCTTTCGCACACTGTTCAGCAATAGGCGGTAATCTCCGTACACGCCCTTTACTGATTGTGTTTTCCTTTTTTTCCCTTGACCTTCATCAGGGCTTAATCGCTTCGTGATCCATTCCTCAGTCTGGCGAACGTTCATCCCTTGAGCGATCACCGCGTCCAAGGCACGCTCGATCTCAGCATCGTCCTTTAGCCGAAGCAGCGCACGAGCGTGTCGCTCGGAGAGCATTTCCCGGGAAATCCTCGCTCGAATTTCAGGAGAAAAGCGAAGCAAGCGCAGCTTATTTGCGATCGCTGACTGGCTCTTGCCCAGTCTCTCCGCGAGTTCATCTTGCGTGAGGCCAAACTCGTCGATCAAACGACGGTAACTTTCCGCCTCCTCAAAAAAGCTAAGGCCCTCGCGCTGAATGTTCTCAATGACGGCGATCTCCGCAACCTCAGAATCCGTCATCTCTCGAACGATCGCAGGGATACTCTCCCATTGAAGCGATTGGCATGCGCGCAGGCGCCGCTCACCTACAACAAGCTCATAACCATTCTCTTTTCGTCGAACCACCACAGGGTGGAGGACGCCGTGCTCACGAATCGAGGCTGCAAGCTCAGCAAGCTGCTCCTCATCAAACTCACGACGCGGTTGGAAGGGATTTGGTCGAATTTGATTGATCGGGAGCGACTGGACATGCTCTTTCCAAGCAATGGAAGAGTGTTTACCGACACTCCCCTCCTCGACCTTCACTTTCGACCGCAAAATATCACCAAGACGCACGGCGGACACACCTCAATTCTAGTGCGTATTCGGCGCCTGAAAATAGTAAGAAAAGGCCGTCACGTAGCCTTCCAAGACGGCATGTAGCCTGGATTCGAGAGTTTCTTACCGTTTCCTCTTATTCCAAAGACCGGCGGGCCCCGGCGCATGATCTAACAGACGGGAATTACACTTGAGATAATCGCGAAGGGAAACGCTACCGCCTAAAGTATCGCTCTGGGTGGCGTTCAAGGTGAGGTCTACGGAGCCACCAAAGGACGCTTGGCGGGCAATCCGGGCCGGCGGGGATATGCCGCGGGGCACTTTCGAACTTTGGCGATCGCGAGAACCGTGCGCTCCCCGTGACCTTCGGGCAACGTAAACGTAATTGACTCACGCACCTCCCCGCCCAGTTGGCTGATGGCAAAGCGCCCTTGGTCCAACTCGGAGTCTCGGCCTTTCATAGCGACAAAGCAACCGCCGACCGCGGCAAGAGGCAGGCACAGTTCGGCGAGGACCGGCAGCGCAGCGACGGCTCGCGCAACGACGACACCGTAGCGTTCGCGGTGTTTCGCGTCTTGACCAAGATCCTCCGCTCGTCCGTGCACCACCCGAGCGTTCACGCCAAGATCCTGAGCGATCGACTCCACCGCAGCCAACTTTTTCGCAACCGAATCGACCAAGGTGACCGAAAGGTCAGGCCGAACCAAAGCAAGCACGAGGCCCGGCAGACCGCCTCCCGTTCCCACGTCACAGACGGACGCCCCTTCCGGCCATTCGCCGACGAGGAGCGGCGTCATGGAGTCAACGACGTGCTTGACCGCCATCTCTGCAGGGTCGGTGATGCGCGTCAAATTCGACGCTCGATTGGCCGCCACGAGGAGCGCAGCAAACTTGGAAAGCCGCTTCAGGGCGGCATCATCCACAAGGGCCTGGAGCGGTGCGAACTCAGCGTGGGACAACCCGCGCTCCAAGGCCGTGGTGAATACAGAATCAAACATACGTTCGTCTTCAGGCATGAGCGGTCGTCCCCGTCGCGCTGAGGCTCCTCCCGTGCAGATAGACGAGGAGCACGGACACGTCGGCAGGCGACACGCCGGAGATCCGACCGGCTTGCCCGATCGACGACGGACGAATCGCTTTGAGCTTCTCCCTCGCTTCGCGGGAGAGACCCGGCACTTCGTCGTAATTGACAAAGGACGGTATGCTCTTGCCCTCCATGCGCTTAAACCGCTCGACCTGGGCCTCCTGCTTTGCGATGTACCCTTCGTACTTCACCTCGATCTCGACCTGGCTTCGGATGTCGTCGTCCATATGCTCGAGGTCTTCGTCGAAAAGGGCAAGGTCAGCCAGGCTGATCTCAGGCCTTTTGAGCAACTCGGCAAGGCTCAGGCTCGCTCCGCCGCGCAGGGGCCGCGTGCCGAGACTTGCGAGTTTTTGCTGCACGTCGGGGTTTGCGCCAAGACGCCTCGACTCGAGCCGCGATATCCAATTCTCGATGCGGTTCCAACGATCTTCAAACATGCGCATGCGTTCCTCGGTCACCAAACCCAGCTCATATCCAAGCGGCGTGAGGCGCCGATCGGCATTGTCGTGCCGCAGGAGCAGCCGATACTCCGCCCGGCTCGTCATCATGCGATACGGCTCCTTGGTCCCCTTGGTGACGAGGTCGTCGATCAACACGCCGATATACGCCTCAGACCGATCGAGGAAGATCGGACTCTCGTCCGTCACGAAGCGCGCTGCGTTGATGCCCGCGATGATCCCTTGCGCAGCCGCCTCCTCGTAGCCCGTGGTGCCGTTGATCTGGCCTGCAGTGAACAGGCCGGGAACACCCTTGGTCATCAGCGAGCGTTCGATTTGCGTAGGCGTGAGGCAATCGTACTCGATAGCGTAACCGTATTTGGTGATGCGAGCGCGCTCGAGGCCTGGAATCGTCCGAAGGAACGACTCCTGCACCTCCTTTGGCAGGCTCGTAGAGACGCCGCTGAGGTACATCTCGGGCGCCGTCCACCCTTCCGGCTCGACAAAAACCTGATGCCTTTGCTTATCGGGGAACATCACGAGCTTAGCCTCGATCGACGGGCAATACCTCGGACCCGGTCCCGTGATGGCGCCGCTGTACATCGCCGCACGGTGTAGGTTGGCGTTGATGATCTCGTGCGTCTCGGGGTTGGTGTACGTCACCCAGCACGGAGCTTGAGGACGATCGATGACGCCGCCCATAAAGGAAAAGCCCTTCGGGTTCACGTCTCCTTCGAGGATCTCCAGCCGGTCGTACTCGATCGAGTCTTTGTCGACCCGCGGGGGCGTTCCCGTCTTAAAGCGCACGAGCTCAAAGCCAAGCTCTTTCAAGCACTCCGAAAGCCGACCCGTGGTCTTCTCTCCCCGAGGGCCCGAGCGCTTGTTCTCCTCCCCAATGTGGACCCGAGCGTTCAAGTAGGTGCCGGTCGTCAAGATCACAGCGCGAGCCCCGTACACTTCGCCTCGTGTCGTCTCCACACCGACGACGGCGCCGCCCCTTAGGATCAGGCGACCGGCGACACCCGTGCGGAGCTCGAGGTTTGGCTGGCTCGCCAGCACCTTTCGCATCCGCTGGCTGTAAGCAAACCGATCGGCTTGCGCCCGAAGCGTCTGAACCGCCGGTCCTTTCCCAGTGTTCAACGTTCTAAGCTGCATGCACGTCGCGTCGATGTTCTCGCCCATCACCCCGCCCAAGGCATCGATCTCCCGCACCAGGTGGCCCTTTGCCGGCCCACCGATCGAGGGATTGCAGGGCATGGATGCGATATTCGACTCACTCATCGTGAGAATGAGGGTCCGCCGCCCCATGCGCGCGCTCGCAAGCGCCGCTTCACACCCCGCGTGACCCGCGCCCACTACGATGACATCAAAAGATTCGGACACCTCATCATCACCTCGATTCGAACTGTGCTCCAACGATTCTAATGCCTGTGCGCCACGTATTACAAATGATACAGCGTAAACGGCGACGTCTAAGTTTACTACAGCATAAACACCCAGCGCAACCGCCCTGCGGAGCGGCCTGCTTGCCCAAACCAAGGATCCCTGACGCCATCGACTCCGTAAGGTCGGCCGCCAAGGCAACAAATGCTACTTGCCGACGCAGAACTGGGCAAAGATCTCCGCGACTACTTCGTCCCCGACGCTCTCCCCTGTAATCTGCCCGAGGGACTCGAGCGCATCCTGGAGGTCGACCCCGAGCACATCCGCCGTGTAGCCGGCATCGAGCGTTCCCAGTGCGTCCGTGAGCGCATGGGATGCCCGCTGGAGCGCCGCCCGGTGCCGCTCCCTCGTCACCAACACGGCGTCCTGGCTGCCCATAGCTTTTCCCGTTACAGCCTCGGCTGCTCGGGCTGCAAGTTCCTCGATGCCCTCCCTTGAGAGCGCGCTCACCTTGATCGTCTCTTCGTTTCCGATCCATGGCGCGAGCGCCTCGAGCGAGAGCCGCATGGGTTGGTCCGACTTGTTCACCGCGACGATCTTGTGAGCCGGCTCTTCCCCGACGATCCGGAGCACCTCGATATCCTCGGCGGTGAGCGGTTCGCTGCCGTCGAGGACGACGATGATCAAATCCGCGCCCTTTACCGCTACCTTGGTCCGTTCCACGCCGATGCGCTCGACGGGATCGTCCGTCTCCCTTAGACCCGCCGTGTCCGACAAAACGAAGGGAATGCCCGAAAAGACGGCGCGCTCTTCGATCGTATCCCGAGTCGTGCCCGCAATCTCGGTCACGATCGCCCGGTCCTCCCCGAGCAGCGCATTGAGAATGCTCGACTTGCCGACATTTGGCCTGCCGACGATGGCCGTCCGAATCCCGTCTCGGTACACCCGGCCGGCCTGGGCGCCCTCGAGGAGTCGTTCCACGTCGCGCAGCGCCTTTTCGATACGGGCCCGAACCTCGTGCGGATCGAGCTCAACGACGCCTTCTTCGGGGTAGTCGATCACGACCTGCAAATGAGCAAGCAGATTGAGAATCTCGGAACGAACGGACTGAATGCGGGCGGAAAGCTCGCCTTCGAGCTGCTTGGCGGCCACTTCGAGCCCTTTTGGACTCTTGGCGCGCACCACGTCGATGACGGCCTCAGCTTGCGCAAGATCGAGTCGGCCGTTCAAAAACGCTCGCTTGGTAAACTCACCGGGCTCCGCAGGCCTCGCTCCTGCCGAGATGAGCAGGCGATACACCGTCTCGACGACGATCATTCCACCGTGGCAGTTCACCTCGACGATATCCTCACCGGTGTAACTGCGAGGTCCTCGCATCACACCCACGAGCACGTCGTCGATCGTGGCGCCGTCCATGGAACGAATGCGGCCGCGAGCCAAGGAGTGCGACCTCGTCTCCGCCAGGCTTTTTGAGCCATGAAAGACACGGTCGGCAATCGCCACGGCGTCGCGGCCGCTCAACCGAATGATTGCAATGGCGCCCTCACCAAGGGGCGTGGCAACTGCCGCGATCGTATCTTGCTGATCGATCGCCATGCATTGTTCTCCCCTGATCGTTTGATCGAAGACTATCGCTTAGGAACAATGACCACTCTGCGGTACGGTTCCTGTCCCTCGCTGTGCGTCTCCACTTCATCATCGTCGGCGAGCGCCATGTGGACGATCCGGCGCTCGAGCGCGCTCATCGGCTCGAGCGAAGCCTTCCGGCGCTGCGACTTTGCTTTCTCCGCCAAGCGGTGCGCAAGCTCGTGCAGCGTTTGAGCACGCTTGTCCCTGTACCCTTCGGCATCCAAGACGATGCGAGCCCTTGGCCCTTCCTCGCGGTTGGCAACGAGGTTTACGAGGTACTGGATCGAGTCGAGCGTCTGGCCCCTTCGACCGATGACGACGCCCATCCGCCGGCCCCGCAGGTGAATGTAAACGAGGTTGTCCTCACCCTTCTCCGACTCGATCTCCGCTTCCACGTTCATGTGCTCCATCAGTTTGCGCAAAAACTCGATCGCACGCTCGACTTTGGAATCAATCGAATTGACGAGCGTGACGCGAACCCGGGCCTGTTTGGCGCCGAGCAAGCCAAACAGGCCCTTCGTCCCTTCGTCGAGTACTTCGATCTCGACGTCCTCTCTCGAGGCGGAGAGCTCCGTCAACGCTTCTTGTATCGCATCTTCAACCGTCTTTGCAGACTTTTCAACGGACCTCATTTAGCGCTCGCCCCTCCCTTGGCATTGGGCGTTCCCCGTGTTAGCAAGTATTGCTGGCCGATGGAAAAGACGTTGCTCGTCACCCAGTAAAGGACGAGTCCAGCCGGAAAGCCCACCGAAATCACGGTGATGAAGACCGGCATAATGTACATGATGACCTTCTGCGAAGGATCGGTGACGGTCAACATCGACTGCAGGTAGGTCGTGACTCCTGAAAGAATCGGAAGGATGTAGTATGGGTCGTTTTGCGTCAAGTTCCAGATGAGGAAATTGGGATCCGACCCCTCAAATCCGTACGTACGAAGGACGTAAAAGAGCGCGTACAAAAAGGGCAACTGAACTAGGAGCGGCAGGCAGCCGCCGAGCGGGTTGACGCCTTCGGCCTTGTACAGCTCCAACATGCGCTTTTGGTACTCTTCGGGCTTGTTCTTGTACTTCTCCTGTAAAGCTTTGAGCTTTGGCTGCAGCTCACGCATGGCAATCATCGACTGAGTCTGCTTCTTGGTCAGCGGGTAAAGGGCGCCGCGAATCAAGAGCGTGAGCAAGATGATGCCGATCCCCGCGCTTCCCGTTATCGCCGTCAACCAGACGAGGATCGCTTGAATCCCCGCAGGCAACCAACCAAACAAAGTGTCCAAAAATTTTCCTCCAATCGCTGGCTAAACCTATTTGACCGGGTCGTACCCTCCGGGATTCCACGGATGGCAGCGCAAAATCCGCGCCGCGCTGTAGATAGAACCTTTAAGTACCCCGTGTTTGATGATGGAATCCCTGGCATAGTGTGAACAAGACGGGTAAAAGCGACACCTGCGGCCAAGCAAGGGCGAGATCGCAATCTGATACAAGCGAATGAAACCGGCCAGTAGGTGTCTGGGCCAGTGAAGTGGGGAGAGACGGGTCGCTCGGACAGGTGACCTGGCGCTCATGGCTCGCCTTCGTTCCTCTCGTAAATGCCGGCCCTGCGCATGAGATCAAGAATAGCGCCTCGTAGCGGCCAAAATCCGGCGACGACCGCGCCCGAGCGCGCCGAGACGACCACGTCGACTCCGCCGGACACATCGGAAACCACGGGGTAGACCGCCTCACGCATCCAGCGCTTGAGACGGTTTCGCACGACCGCGTTGCCGATCCGGCGGCTTACTGAGAAACCGAAGCGAGGACCCCCGTTGTCGTCTCGTTCAAACACATGCACCACGGCGAAACGATTTTTCCACATCGTCCCTTGCTTGTAACAACGTTGAAACTCATCCGGTCGCTTGAGCACGACCTGCCGCGGCCCGGCCACGATTTTTGAAACCTCCGATTTGACGGGTTGCTTTGTAGACGGCCGCCGGGCATAGTGGCGCATTTGCAACAAACTACGCGCTCAGGCGTTTGCGACCCTTTGCCCGCCTGCGCTTGAGAACGTTGCGACCCGCTTTGGTCGCCATGCGGGCCATAAAACCGTGCGTGCGCTGTCGTTTGCGCTTTTTCGGCTGGTACGTGCGCTTCATTGCGCTTTACACCTCCGTAAGGACACTATTTTGATTATAGACTAGCATTTTTGAGACGGTCAAGGAAAAACACTTCACGACCCCCGGCGACGTGGTCATGAGCGCGGTCCCTTTCGAGCACCCGAAACCGACCTCGCAACACAGGAAAGCCCACACCCGAACCCGCCAACCTCCCAGGGACCAACGTCCCCACACACAAACCTTGGAAAAAACGAGCGCATAGAGGTTGTACGCGGCGCCTCCGTGTTCAAGTTACTCCCAAACGAGCATGTTTATTCTTCGCACGGGCCGGCGTGAGCGAAGGAGCAACTGCGGCTTTGCAATGCATGCTGCCGCATTTGGATGAGTCCACCGATTGTTGCGCCCACCCCCTCCTTCTGATAGAATTGGAATGCCCAAAACGCCCTTCTGATCGGCGTTTTCGCCTTTCTTCTGTAGACAACCTGTGGACGCATGTGTGGATTGATTGTGGATAATTTTCCCCTACTTTTCCACGGATGATTCGAGCCTTTTCTCGGTCGCCAAGGGGGATTCATCGGCTTCGCGCCGATCTTGCACGACTCGCTCAAGCGTTTTAGGCAGTTTATGGATCAAGGTGTTTAGCTGGCCTTTTAGGTGTGGATGGGCTGTGGAAAAACCGAAATCTCGATAGTGCGCAATACATGGGCGACGCGCCGTCAAGCGCCAGGTCAGGGCCTGTGGATAACTTGTGGAATCTGTGTATACGTACAGACATTCGGAGTTGACAACGCCCAACAAGAACTCGCGGTGGCACACGGCAACCAGGTAGGGCAGGACTTGACCTCAGAGCCGTGGAACACAAGTTTTCGTCCTCACCGCTAGGGAACGCCCGAGCGTGCAGTGGGAGATTGCCAATTCCCATATCAACGGATGAGCGCTCGGAGCAATGAGCATCGCGAAGAGGAGGGGCCTCTCTGCAAGGGGCGGCAGGGGGCGAATGCGGCATGCCGGAAGATTTAAAGAAGATTTGGCATCAGGTGATCGACCGTGCCAAGCAAGAGTTAGGCAACCCAAATTTCGACATCGTGATCGAGGGGGCTCGCCCCGTAGGCTTGTCCTCGAATACCCTGACGGTGATGTTTCCCGACGCCTGGGCCAGGGACTGGGTCGAGGCGAGGCACCTCGAAGAGATCACCCAGGTCGTTCAAGATTTCCTCCCAAACGTGCACGACCTCAGTTTGGTTTCGCCAACCGACAAGGCCTCAAGCGGCCCAACCCGCCCGGCGCACAACGGCGTGTACAACGCGGGAAACCGTCAGCTTCCACCCAAGGCGGAGCCTGCCGTAAAAAATGGAAGCGAGACCCGGGAGCGGGTGATGGGCGCTCCGCTCAACCCGAGGTACACCTTTGACTCCTTCGTCGTGGGGCCGAGCAACCGATTTGCTCAAGCGGCATCGCTCGCCGTCGCCGAAGATCCCGCAGGCGCGTACAACCCCTTATTTCTGTACGGGGGGGTTGGCCTTGGCAAGACGCACCTGATGCAGGCGATCGCCCATTACGTCCGAGAAAACCACCAAAAGCTCTACGTCGTTTACGTTTCCTCGGAGACGTTTACCAACGACCTGATCAACGCATTGCAACGGCGCGGTATGACCGAGTTTCGCAAGAAGTACCGGCACGTCGACCTGCTCCTGATTGACGACATCCAGTTCGTCGCAGGAAAGGAGCAGACTCAAGAGGAGTTCTTTCATACATTTAACGCCCTTTATGAGGCGAACAAGCAAATCGTGATCTCAAGCGACCGGCCGCCAAAGGATATTCCCACCTTGGAGGAGCGGTTGCGCTCTCGGTTTGAATGGGGTCTTACCACCGACATCCAGGCTCCCGACCTCGAGACCCGGATCGCCATCCTGCGCAAGAAGGGTGAGGCAGAGGGCCTCTCGCTGCCGAACGAGACGCTGCTCTACATAGCGACCGAGATTCAATCCAACATTCGAGAGCTCGAAGGAGCCCTGATCCGAGTCGTCGCCTACGCGTCGCTTCAGGGGCGCCCGGTCACGCCTGAGGTAGCCGAAGAGGCGCTCAAAGACATCATCTCATCGAGGCGCATGCGCGTGATCACGGTGGAAGCGATTCAGGCCGCCGTCGCAAATCATTACGGCATCACGGTCGAAGAAATGAAGGGGAAGAAAAGAACGCGCTCGGTCACATTCCCGCGCCAGGTCGCCATGTACCTGTGCCGAGAGCTGACGGACGCGTCCCTTCCCGCGATCGGGCAGGAGTTTGGGGGCCGGGACCACTCTACGGTGATGCACGCTTGCGAAAAGATCAAGGTCGAAGCGGAGCAGAGCACGCCGCTTTCTCATACGCTCAAAGAGATCGCCCAGAGAATCAAGAGCGGCTAGCGCTTTTTTCCGCGTCAACCTGGCGTTGGCCAGCCTGGCGTTAGCCGGGCTTAGACCTTTCCAAAAACTGTGACGGGAAAACGTGTGGATAACCTGAGGCTTGTGTTGACTCCTCATGGGGAGAACCGGTCGACAAAGTATGGAGAACGTATGGATGCAATGACGAGAAATGCGTGCAGGCCAAAGCCAAGTCAAGGCAACTTGGGAATGTGTGGACGCCCCGACTCGTTCGTCCACGCGCGCGTCAACAGGCAAAATACGTTCACTAACGGCGTTTTTTTCAAGTTTCCACATCGTACACAGTCCCTATTACTACGACGACGATGTTACAATAGAATCGATCTGTTATAGTAATGGGTGGTTAGAAAACAACTTTTAAGAGCTTCCACTTGGTACGTGCGGCGAAGGGAGTGCAGGCAAAGCATTGCGATTCACATGCCAGCAAAGCGATCTGGCTCACGGCATCGCGACCGTTGAGCGGGCCGTTTCAGCCCGAGACAACATGCCGATCCTCGAGGGGATCTTCATCGAGGCCGAGGGCGATCGACTAAAATTGGTCGCCACAGACCTTGAAATGAGCATCGAATGCCACGTGCCGGCCCACGTCGAGGAGAGCGGCGCCGCTGTGTTGGGCGGTCGAGTCATCGGGCAGATGGTGCGGAAGTTGGTCGGCGATCAAGTCGTGTACGCATCCGACGGAACCAGGACGGCCGTGATCTCCTCGGGTCGATCGCGCTTTACCGTGCATACCATGGACCCCGACGACTTCCCGAGCCTGCCGGGGATCGACGACTCTGAGATGTGGCGTATCAAACAGGGGATCCTAAGGCGGATGATTCGGCACACGGCCTTTGCCGCCGCCTCCGACGATTCGAGACCATTTTTGACGGGCGTTTACGTGGAAGTTTCCGGCGATGACGTCAACTTCGTCGCAACCGATTCGAGCCGCCTTTCGTTTTACAAAGCAAAGCTGGAGAAAGGGTCCGAGCAACCTCGCTCCGGAATTGTCCCCGTTCGGGCGCTCCAGGAGCTCGTTCGCATTCTAGGCAGTGATTACGATGCCGAGGTGGAGTTCGCCGTGACGCCAAGTCAGGCGGTGTTTCGCTCGGACGGGATTCAGATGATCTCCCGGGTGATCGAGGGGCAGTTTCCAGACTACAGGCGCGTCTTTCCTTCCGAACACGCCGCCAAGATCAAGGTTGATCGAGGCGAGTTGCTCGATGCGGTCGAGCGGGTCTCGCTGGTTGCAAGGCGCAACACGCCCATCGTCAAGCTTAGCGTTGAAGGGGATAGCTTGGCGCTCAACTCCCAGGAGGCCGAGGTCGGACAAGCATTCGAAGAGCTCTCCGTCGACCACGAAGGGGTCGACATGGAGACGGCATATCAGTCGCGCTACTTGGTCGACGTTCTTAAGGCATTGGACAGCGACGAGGTGGAGGTATGCCTTGGAGAGGGACTTAGGCAAGGCAGCGTGACGCCTGTTGGTGACGACGATTACTTGTATATCGTGATGCCAGTAAGGGTGGGGTAGGCGCATGGTTAGGGATGGGTCTCCAGAAGCTGTGTGTATCGAGGGGGCCGAGATCAACCTGGGGCAGTTTTTAAAGCTCTCCCAGGCCGTCAACTCCGGAGGCGAGGGGAAATCCCTCATCCAGCAGGGCGCCGTTAGGGTGAACGGCGAGGTAGAGACGCGACGGGGTCGAGCGCTGAAGTTTGGCGACGTAGTCCGCTTGGCCGGCCGTGGCGCGTACGTGGTGAAAGGTCCTGAACAGGGGATCCTTTAGGCTTGCAGATTCGTAGCATCGAGCTGCGCCAGTTTCGCAATTACGACCATGTTCATCTTGAGTTTCCGACGAGCCTCAACGTCTTTGTAGGCGAAAACGCTCAAGGAAAGACAAACCTCCTCGAAGCCGTATACCTCCTCGCCATTGGTCGTTCTCACCGGACGACGCGCGAGAGCGATATGATCAAATGGGGCTCTGATTGGGCGACTGTTCGCTCGGAGGTTGATCGGCAGCGGGGCGGCGTGCGGGTCGACGTTGTTTTGCGCAAAGACGGCGCAAAGGAGACCAAGGTGGCAGGAGAGGTCGTGCGAAGGCAAGTCGACCTCCTTGGCACGGTCAACGTGGTCGTCTTTTCACCGGACGACCTGCAACTGGTTAAAGGGGCGCCCGGACTGCGCAGGCGGTTTCTCGATCTTGAGATCGCGCAAGTGAGTCCGAGCTATCGGCATCACTTCGCTCGGTATCAGCGGGTGCTCAAGCAGCGAAACAACTTGCTCAAGGCTTTACAAGGGGGCCATGCAGGCGCGGACGCCCTCGAGCCCTGGGATGAGCAGCTTATATTCGAGGGTTCCAGGGTTGTTGTAAAGCGGGCGCAGACGGTGCGAAGGTTAAGCCGCTGGGCCGCTCAGATGAACGAGCGGATCAGCGGTGGGCGGGATCCGCTCTCCATCGAGTATCGCCCCTTCTTTGCTGCAGATGGCGATTCGGTCGAAGGATGGTGGGAGGATCTCGATGCCGTCGAGGCTCGGTTTCGCTCCTACCTGGAGGGCGTTCGACGGGTCGAGCGCGTGCGCGGCATGACGCTCGCAGGCCCGCAACGAGACGACATCGCCTTTATCGTTGGGGACGTCGATCTGCGCTACTTCGGCTCACAAGGCCAGCAGCGTACGGCGGTGCTATCGTGTAAGCTTGCCGAGCTCGAGTTCATCAACGAAGAGGCCGGCGAGTACCCGGTGCTCCTGCTCGACGACGTGATGTCGGAACTGGACGATTTGCGCCGAGAGCAATTTCTCATGACTGTTACCGGCCGCATCAACACGTTTATCACGACCACAAACCTCCGCAGCTTCAGCGACGACATCCTCGATCAGGCTTCCCAATACCGGGTGGTCGCCGGCGAGGTGCTCTAGACAGGGAGAAGCGCTCCAGATAACGGATCGGCGCCCGAGGGTCCAGGACTTACCGACTATATTGTCGTCGTCGTTTGACAGCATCTCAAAAAACGGCGTAAAATAAGGTACTGACGCCTTTAGCATTTATTGGTTTAGACGTGGTTTACATGAGCAGATACTAGCCGTGGTGGACCCATCACGGTTTTTTGTGTGTAGTGACGCACGCTCGTTCCTAGAGCATATGTGGGCGAATCATCGGGCGACGAGTCGGCTCAGCGTGCGTTGTGTCCAGTCTCTGAAATCAACACGATGGACGGAGGATGGGAATGGCGGCAGAGCAAAAGGGCGGTGCCTATGAGGCGGAACAAATACAGGTGCTCGAGGGCTTAGAGGCCGTCCGCCGTCGACCGGGCATGTACATCGGCAGCACGGACGCTCGCGGCCTGCACCACCTGATCGTAGAGGTCGTCGACAACAGCATCGACGAGGCGCAAAACGGTTATGCCGACACGATCGACGTCACGATTCGCGCGGATGGGACGGTGCGCGTGTCAGACAACGGGCGCGGCATTCCGGTCTCCATTCACCCCAAAACGGGACGCCCCGCGGTCGAGACGGTCATGACCGTGCTTCACGCAGGAGGCAAGTTTGGTGAAGGCGGCGGGTATAAGGTTACCGGCGGCCTTCACGGCGTCGGCGTCTCCGTCGTCAACGCACTCTCCGAGTGGTGCGAGGTCGAGGTCAAGCGAAACGGCAAGATTCACTTTCAACGTTACCGCCGAGGCGTGCCCGAGGCCGATCTGAAAGTAATCGGGGAGTCGGACGAGACGGGAACGACGACCACGTTCAAGCCGGATCCGGAGATCTTTGAGACACTCGACTTTAACCCCGAGACGATCACGTCTCGCCTGCGTGAACTTGCGTTTCTGAACAAGGGCGTCCTGATCAATTTCAAAGACGAGCGCAGCGGAAAAGAGACCAGCTACAAGTATGACGGCGGCATCGTCTCCTTTGTCGAGCACCTCAACAAGATGAAGGAGCCGCTGCACAAGAATGTGATCTACATCGAAAAGCAGGTCGATACGACCCAGGTGGAAGTCGCCATTCAATACAACTCCGGGTACGCGGAGACCGTCTTTTCCTTTGCGAACAACATCAATACCCACGAGGGCGGCACCCACCTCAGCGGCTTTCGCAGCGCGCTCACTCGCACGTTGAACGATTATGCCCGCAAGACCAAGATGATCAAAGAGTCCGAAGAAGGGCTGACAGGCGACGACGTACGGGAAGGCTGCATCGCCATCATCAGTGTCCGCCTCGAAGATCCGCAGTTTGAGGGACAGACCAAGACCAAGCTGGGCAATAGTGACATCAGGGGCATCGTTGAGTCCGTGATGAACGAGGGCCTAGCAACTTTCTTGGAGGAGCACCCATCGGACGCCAAGCGCATCTTGGAGAAAGCGATCCAAGCCGCTCGCGCCCGCGAGGCCGCCCGTAAAGCTCGCGAGCTCACGAGACGAAAAAATGCGCTCGAGATCACGTCGCTCCCCGGCAAGCTGGCCGACTGCTCTCTGACGGACCCTTCTGTGTGCGAGATCTACCTCGTGGAGGGCGACTCCGCCGGCGGTACGGCAAAGCAGGGCCGGGACCGTCGCTTTCAGGCGATCATGCCGCTGCGGGGCAAGATTCTCAACACCGAGCGCGCCAGGCTCGACAAGATTCTCTCGAACAACGAAATTCGATCGATGATCTCAGCGCTTGGGACGGGCGTGGGCGAAGAGTTTGACATCGCTAAGTGCCGATATGGGAAGATCATTCTGATGACGGACGCCGACTCCGACGGTGCCCACATCAGGACGCTTCTCTTGACGTTCTTCTACCGGTACATGAAAGAGCTCGTCGAAGCGGGATATGTGTACATCGCGTTGCCGCCGCTTTATTACGTCAAGAAAGGCAAGCAGGAGCACTACTGCTACAACGACGCCGAGCTCGACAAGTTGCTGGACGAGATTGGCAGGCAGGGCGTCGAGGTCCAGCGGTACAAGGGTCTGGGCGAAATGGACTCCGAGCAGTTGTGGGAGACCACGATGAACCCCGAGACCCGCACGATCCTCAGGGTGACGGTCGACGATCTCGTCAAAGCGGATGAGATCTTCACCATGCTCATGGGCGATCAAGTGGAGCCCAGGCGAGAGTTTATCGAAGCCAACGCGAAGTACGTGCAAAACCTCGATGTGTAGCGCGTCGCGGCGTCCGTTGGCGAGCTCGTTTTCGCATGCATGAACGGCGGCTGGAAATCCAAGGATAAGGAGTATCCACCGACGCACGTGTGCGTCGTTCCGTCGAGCATGAGATAGGGCGGAACTTCCTGAGGGGGCTCTTCGTGTATTTCCGTGCTCCTTTTTCCGAACGAGACGTACTCGAGCTTGCCGATCGGATTGAAAGTCATCGAACGGTCGTGGAAAAACTCTCGTTCTACCAGTCCTTCGTGCAAGACCCGGAGCTTTCTGATCTCGTCTTTCGCTTTCGAACGCTCTTCTTTCGTCACGCTCAAAGATTGGAGTCTACCATGAGGCTCATTGAAGAGCAGAGCGACTTTCACGCCTACTCGGAGTACAATTCCGACTCAAGGTCGTGCCGATCCATGGCCGGTGGCGAGTAATGACAAGGGGCCACCAGGCTTTGGACGAGACGCTAGGCTCGCCTGGACAGGGCGGAAAGGAGGCCGCCGAATCAGCGCTCCCGGGGATGCTTACGGAGCGATTGGTCGCGTTTGACTTGCTATACTCCGTGAAGCTGGAACTTCTACAGGACGGAAGCTCTCTTGCGTTGTGCAGCCATCCGGAGGTGCGCGATCTATTTCGCCGGTTGGCGCTCGATCACGAGGCGATGTATGAGGAGATCCTCGCGCTGATCCGGCGCAGAGGGTGGCGCAGGGAGCCGGAGGCGAACCGATGGACGGCTTCGCAACTTGTTCACCATGTGGAGCAAACGAGCCACATTTCAGCGGGGCAAAATGATGCCGTTACAGACCGTTCAAAACGTCCATAATCGGCTCCAGGAAAGGATTTGCGCCTGATCTAGGAGAAGGAAGAAAGTAGCAAACTCCTTCGCCGGACGGCTTTTGGTTTGCTGTTACTTGCGATTGATCGGTGGGTGACTTTTAGGTGGCAATGGATTTTACTGAGGGCAAGATCGTACCGATCGGCCTAGAAGAAGAGATGCGCCGTTCGTATCTCAACTTCGCGATGTACGTCATCGTCGACCGGGCGCTCCCGGACGTTCGAGACGGTCTTAAGCCCGTGCAGCGCAGGATTCTCAACACGATGCTCGAGATCGGCCTCCGCCCGGATCGGCCGTTCAAAAAGTCGGCTAGGGTGGTCGGCGAGACCATGGCCAAGTACCACCCGCACGGCGACTCCGCGATCTACGACGCCATGGTCCGGATGGGCCAAGACTTTTCGTATCGATATATGCTGGTACAAGGTCACGGCAACTTTGGTTGTTTCACAGGCGACACAAAGATAAAGTTGGTCGACGGAACGGAAAAGAGCTTTGCAGAACTAGCGAAGCTAGGTCCGGAAGGCCGATTCTACGTCTACTCGTACGATCGTACGAAAAAGGAAATAGTCGTCGCCGAAGGGAGAAACTCCCGCATCACGCGGCGCAACGCGCAATTGATCGAACTCACTCTCGATACGGGTGAGAAAATCAAGTGTACGCCTGACCACCGATTCTTGCTAAAGTCCGGAGAGTACAAACAGGCCCAACATCTCACGCCCGAGGACAGTTTGGCCGCGGGCTATTTTAGCACGGCGCCCGTTCGCGAGGGAACAAACGATTACCTGCGGGTATTGCAGCCTAACGGGAATTGGAGCTTTGTACACCACCTCGCGGACGAATACAACGAACGGATCGGGCGCGCAAGATCTATGTCCGAGCCGTGGGTTAGGCACCATGTGGATTTTGATCGTTGGAACAACGCGCCTGACAATATTCGCAGAGTTACGTTCCAAGAGCACAACAGGATCCATGCCGAACACGTAAAGAGTCTCTGGAGAGATCCAGATTTTCGTGCAAAGCAACGACGAGGAGTAAGGAAGTACTACGCAGACAACCCGGAGGTCTTAGAAGAGCGCGTCGAGCGCTTTAGAAGGCAAAATACGGATCCCTCGTTCCGAGAGGCTAACGGAAAGCGCGTGGCCAAAGCGCTTAAGGAGTTTTACCGGAGGCATCCAGAGCGTCGAAAGGCGCTTTCCGAGGCTAAGAAGGCCTTGTGGAAGGATCCTGATTTCCGTCAGAAGATGTCAGAGGCTTTGACCGGCATCGAGAAGAGGGAGCTTTCAGCGGAGGAGAAAGAGCGCATCGCTGCAATCATTTCGGAGAAAAGCCGAGCGATGTGGAGCGATCCGCAAAAGCGAGAGGAGATCGTTGCGGCCATTCAAGAGGCCATGAACGATCCTGAGCTCAGGCAGGCACTGTCAGAGAACGCCAAGCGTTTGTGGGCGGATCCGGATTATCGAGCCAAGTTCGGAGACGATCACTTCTCTAAGATGGCGAAAGCACTATGGTCACGTCCGGAAACGCGGGAGTTTCACAGCCGGAAGATCGCCCGCCAGCGGGCGAACGATCCTGAGTTCAACCGACGGCAGAGCGAAGGAGTCACCCGCAGCAATTATCGACGATTGTCGGAAGACCCGTCGATGATGAAAAAACTCGCCGAGCGATCTGCGCAGTCTCTCACCCAAAAATGGAAAGACCCAGAGTACAAGCGTCAGGTGATGCAATCTCGAATTTCTGGCTATGTCACCCGACTTCTCGTCGAGGAAGGTAAGGAGAATTTCAGCCCCGAGCTATACGACAGCCGGAGAGACGCAAACTGGATCCCTCGGTTTGAGACCGCCATTACTTACTTCGATAGTCTCGACGAAATGATCGAGAGGGCTGAGCAATACAACCATCGTGTGGTTGCCATCCGGTGGCTTACGGAGCGCGAAGATGTCTACGACATCACGGTGGACACTTATCACAACTTCCTCCTGAGCAGCGGCGTATTCGTTCACAACAGTATAGACGGTGATCCCCCGGCCGCGATGCGCTACACCGAGGCACGTCTCTCACGCCTGGCCATGGAAATGTTGCGGGACATCGACAAGGACACTGTCGATTACGGTCCTAACTTCGATGACTCCTTGGAGCAGCCGCTCGTCTTGCCGTCCCGCTTTCCAAACCTATTGGTAAACGGCGCTACCGGCATCGCGGTAGGGATGTCGACCAACATCCCTCCGCACAATCTTTCCGAAGTGACGAACGCCCTGATCGAAATGATCGACAATCCGGAGATCACGGTCGATGGGCTGATGAAGCACATCAAAGGCCCTGATTTTCCGACCGGTGGCTTAATCCTCGGCCGAGAAGGGATCCGAGACGCCTATCGAACGGGGCGTGGCCGAGTGCGCATGCGCGCTCGGGTGCGAATCGAGCAAATGCAAGGCGGCAAGCAGCGGATTCTCATCACCGAGATTCCGTACATGGTGAACAAGGCCAACCTGGTCGAGAAAATTGCCGAGCTGCACAACGAGAAAAAGGTCGACGGGATTACCGCGCTGCGCGATGAGTCCGACCGAAACGGCATGCGGATCGTGATCGAACTGCGGCGGGACGTCAATCCCAACATCGTGCTCAACCAGCTTTACAAGCATTCGCAGCTTCAAGAGACCTTTGGCGTCATCATGCTTGCATTGGTGAACGGCGAACCAAAGATCCTCGATCTGAAAGGGATGCTCTACCACTACCTGGAGCACCAGCGCGACGTCGTCACGCGCAGGACCAAGTTTGAGCTGCGCAAGGCTGAGGATCGGGCGCATATCCTCGAAGGGTACCGCATCGCGCTCGATCATATCGACGAGATCATCCAGTTGATCCGTAATGCCGAGAGCGACCAAGACGCCAAGGTAAAGCTCATGGAGCGATTCGGTCTTTCGGAGCGGCAGGCGGTTGCGATCTTGGACATGCAACTACGCCGCCTGACCGGCCTTGAGCGCGAGAAGATCGAAAGCGAATACCAAGAGTTGCTGAAGACGATCGCGTACCTCAAAGAGATCCTTGGCGACGAACGGAAGCTGTTTGGCATCATCAAGGATGAGTTGACCGAGATTCGGGATAAGTTCGGTGACGAGCGGAGGACGGAGATCACGTCCGCGGAAGGCGACATCGATGTTGAGGATCTCATCGCCGAAGAGGATATCGTCGTAACCCTGACGCATCACGGTTACATCAAGCGGCTTCCGCTCACGTCGTACCGGAGTCAAAAGCGGGGAGGCAGAGGCGTCACCGCGCTGAGCACTCGATCGGAAGACTTTGTCGAGCACCTGTTTATCACGACGACGCACACGTACATCGTGTTCTTCACCAACAAGGGACGGGTCTACCGGCTGAGAGCGCACGAGATTCCTGAGGCCGGGCGCAACGCCCGCGGTACGGCCATCATCAACCTGATACAAATCGAGCCTGGAGAGCAAGTCCAGGCTGCGATCCCAATCCAAGAGTACGATGACCGATACTTGTTCATCGCGACCCGAAACGGCACGGTGAAAAAGACCGTGCTCTCCGAGTTTGACAGCTCGTATTCGGGTCTGATCGCGCTGACGCTCGACGATGACGACGAAGTGATCGGCGTTCAACTGACGGATGGAAACCAAGACATGCTCCTCGTAACCGGTGAGGGTCAGGCGATCCGATTCCATGAGGGTGATGTTCGACCGATGGGTCGTACGGCTCGCGGCGTAAGGGGGATTACGCTCGAGGAAGGCGACGCGGTAGTCGGAATGGATGTCGTCTATCCGGACCGGGAGCTCTTGGTCGTCACCGCAAACGGCTTTGGCAAAAGGACCCCGCTTTCGGAGTATCGCATCACGGGTCGGGGCGGCAAAGGAATTAGGACCATCCAAAAGACGGATCGCAATGGCCCGATTACAGGCATCAAGGTTGTGCGCGAAGACGATGAGGTCATGTTGATCAGCCTTGAGGGGATCATGATCCGCTTTAGCGTGCAAGATGTGTCTCGTCTTGGCAGAAGCACTCAAGGCGTGCGGTTGATGCGGCTTGGGGAAGCGGACCGAGTGGTCGCACTCGCGCAAGTCGTGAGTAAAGACGACGAGAACGACGATCAACCGTCGCTTTTATAGGCAAAGGCTAAAAACGTTGAGGGTGGCGCGCTTTGATGCACCACTCTCAACGTTTCCCGGGAAATAATAAGTCGGTCAGATTGGGGACATCCTGGATTTCCCGGATATCTCAGACCAATGCTCTGCCACACGTTCCGTGCGAGATGTCCCGGAGGAGCATTTCAGGAAGAACCACTGGTATTTCGCCCGCGTTTGCGTTATAATACATCATTGAGCCCAGCTCCATATTGGCTCGCTCATACGGGGATGTAGCTCAGCTGGGAGAGCGCCGCCCTTGCAAGGCGGAGGTCGTCGGTTCGATCCCGATCATCTCCACCACCAAGAGCCCTTAGCCACAGCAATCGTGGCGAAGGGCTCTTTTTATTGGGTAGCGTTCCAATGGGTTTGTGAGATTTCGTCGTATACCTGTCTCGCTTTTACCGCCGCGTTTCGCCGTCCGACCGCCCACGCCAAACGGCAGAGTCAATCAGCATTTCGGCGGAATGATAGCCGCAACTAAACGAGATTCTTTCCGCGGCTCGCTTCAGGGCGTCCAGGTGGTCTTGGCTAAATGGTTCATCGCGGTTGCCGTCGTCGCCATGCACCGCCGTCTCTCGAGACAAGGCGACGGCGGCGATGACTTCGCCTGCGTAGTTGCGTACGGGCATCGCGATGCTCACCGTATCGTGTCTCCACTCCCATTCATTGATGGCATAGCCGCGCTCCCGAACGCGTTGGAGCTCCTTTAGATATGCCTCTCGATCGCAAATCGTCTTGTCCGTAAACTTCGTTAGCGGATATTCCTGCAGAAACTCGTTTACAAAGCCCTCGGGTTGATACGCCAACAACACTTTTCCCACCGATGAAACGTGGACGGGAACCGTCGCGCCGATCTCGTCTTGATGTACGCTCAAGGGAGAGTGTAGCGAAACTTTATCGATTGTAATCGCCACAGGTCCGGAGACGACGCCTAGACATGCGATCAATCGAGACGCGTCAGCTAGTTCGTAAAGGTACGGGTTCGCCTGCTTGCGGAGCACGGAGCGGCGAAGTACGTGGTAGCTCAAGTTGAGAACTCTGTAATCGATGCTGTACGTCTTTTTATCCGGGTCTTGGCTCACCAAACCAAGGTTGATTAGCGTATTCAAGATTCGAAGCGTCGACGACTTCGGCGCCTCGATGTTCCGAGCAATCTCCGTCAGCGTGGGATTGGCGTTCTCTGCGAGATACGTGAGCACGTTCCACGATCTCACGACGCTTTCCACATTGTCCGCGCTTTCCTCATGCACGACGACATCACCTACTCTGTGAGCGAGACGCACCCGATGAGGGCGCGTCTTTGCCTTACTGAAACACACAGACTTCGCTGTTCCATTGCTGACACATATTGTAATTGTTATTTCCTCTAACCGTCAACGTAACTGATCCCCGAGTCCAATTTCTCCCTTGACCAATTTATCTGTGCTTTGCTAAACTTGGAACCACATAACGGAACTATATGACATAGTGGTTCCGTATGTTGAACACCAAACAATCCACATTTCAAGCGGAGGGATGGAAGGTATGGGAGATCGTAGGGGTGTAGGTGCGTTGTTCGTAGCGCTCGTCATTTTCCTTGGCGTACAGGCGTCTTACGCCGCACCGGTGGAGCTGCGATTTTGGTGGAACGAACAGCCGGCGTTCGTCGAGGTAATGCAATCGATCATTGAAGAGTTCAACACTGCGAACCCCGAGATCAAGGTAACGTTGGAACCTGTCGCCGACTGGCGGGCAAAACTTGCGGTTGCAGTTGCAGGCGGCGCTGGGCCTGATGTTGCGATTATCTTTTCCGGCGATGTCCAGTCCTTCGCTGCGAGCGGGATCCTCTTGCCTTTGAATCGCTATTTGGACGCGTCGTACACTGACGGCCTTCATCCCGCGCATCAGGCATTAATCACCCATCAGGGCAATCAAGTCGCTCTGCCCCTTACGCTGACGACGATTGCCTTGGTGTACAACGAGGATGTGTTCGCGGAGTCGGGACTCGCGGCGCCGCCCGATTCGACGGACTCCATGTGGACATGGGACGAGTTTTCCGAAGTGGCGCGCCTGCTCACGATCCACTTGACGGGCGGCAACTCTGAAGTACAGGCCGCGGGCGCGGCGCTCGGCTCGAGCGATTTTTGGCGACTGCCTTGGTTTTATCAAGCGGGCGCCACGCTCCTCAACGAGTCGCAGACGCAAGCCGCCATCAACTCGGCGGAAGCGCTAGATGCCCTCGAGTACTTGCACGACCTGTACGCTCGGGGGTTTGTGAAGTCCGACCAAAACCCGCTTAGTCTTTCCCAGCGTCAAGTCGGCATGGCGATCATGGGCCACTGGGACGTTAGCCGAATCTACGACGCCGACTCCGATGCAAATCTCGGCGCAACATTTCTCCCCTATGGCGCTCAGCCGGCGGTCGGGTTGGGAGGCGACTTCGTCGCGGCGCTCAGCTACACGGAGCATCCGATGGAGGCCGTGAAGTTCGTCAAGTTCCTCACGTCGCCGGAAGTCACGTCTCGCTACGGCGCTTTGCGCAACTACATCTCGCCTTGGCGAGGCGTCTCGCCCGACTATTCGCCTCAAATCCGGGCTCTGATGCCGATCTATGAACAACAGGCTCTGTTCGCCTCGCCGAAATTGGTCGTGGACCGCGGACACCCGCAGTATGGACAGATGGTATCGGTGTTCCAAAGTGAGTTTAACGAGGCTGTAAACGGAAACAAGACGCCCATCGAGGCCCTCGCCGCGATGGAGACCGGCATCAACGCGGCGTTGGCACGGTAAAGCAAGGCGTTTTCCAAACCGACATATCGCCCGGGGGACGCGTTCGTTCCCCGGGCGTCAGGGAGGACTTTCTTCGTTGGTGGACACGAACGGCAAGACACTCCATGAACCGTCGCGGGAGATACCCGTCATCGCCGAGCCTGATATTCTCGTTGTCGGGTCGGGACCGGCGGGCATTGGAGCCGCAATCGCCGCCGCTCGCAACGGGGCCGATGTGCTCCTGCTCGAGCGTTACGGGTTTTTGGGCGGCAACCTCACGATGGCAATGGTAAACCCGATGTTTACCTTTCACGACATCAACGGTCGACAGGTGATCCAGGGCATTGCCGGTGAGTTGGTGCACCGATTGGTGCAACTTACCGCATCGCACGGACATGTCAAAGACCTCACCTTTGACAACGCCTCGATGACGCCCTTTGATCCGGAGGGCATGAAATACCTGCTCTTCAAGATGGTCGAAGAGGCCAAGGTGAATCTCCTTCTTCACACCTGGGTGGCCGACGCTGTCGCAGAAGGGTCCCGAGTCGATGCCGTGATCGTCGAGAGCAAGTCGGGCCGTCAAGCCATTCGTCCTAAGCTGGTGATTGACTGCTCCGCAGACGCCGACCTCGTGGCGAAGCTGGGCGCTCCGTACGCCAAAGGCCGAGAGTCGGACGGCGCCATGCAGCCTGTAACGCTTTTTTTTAGAATCGCAGGGGTCGACGACGGTCGGTTGCGGTCGTGGATGAAGGCAAATCGCGACCTATTGAAGGACTCTCCAACCGACGAGGAGATCGACTCGAGCAAAGCAATTGCGTTCTTGGGTCTAAAAGACGTAATCAAGGAAGCGATCGCCCGGGGCGAGTACCCAAGCGATGCCGCCCCTCGGATCTTGTTTTATCAGCTCCCCCGCGAGGGCCAGATTGCGGTCAACTGCACGCGCCTGCAGGGGATCGACGGGACCAATGTCCACGATCTGACAAAGGCCGAGCGCTTAACCCGTGAACAGGCCTGGCAGATTCACAAGTTCCTACAAAAACGTGTGGGAGGGTTTGAAGACTCCTACATCCTCGACACCGGAGTCCAAGTCGGCGTTAGGGAGACCCGCCACATTGTCGGCGATTACACGCTCACGGAAGAGGATGTACTGTCAGGCCGGGCTTTCCCTGATGGGATCTCCTGTGGAACGTTTGCCATCGACATCCATCCGCCCGAAGGCGAGATGCAAGTCTACACGGGTTCCGGCAAGGCGGTGTATGAAATCCCATACCGGTGTCTGCTCCCACAAGGCTTTGATAACCTCCTCGTCGCCGGCCGTAGCATCTCGGCGACCCACGCGGCGTTTGGCTCCGCCCGAGTCATGGCGACATGCATGGGTATTGGGCAGGGCGCGGGAACCGCGGCCGCTTACGCCCTCAAACATGGCGTTACGACGAGGGAAGTTGACATTGTTGAAGTGCGCAGACTCTTGATCGAGCAGGGGCAGTACCTTCTTACGGAAGGCGCCCAATCCACGATTGATCCAAACCTAGAACTTCACCGAGAAGGCGGTTCGGGTAGCGCCGGAGGGCACTTCAACCCGTTCCAAGACCTCGGTCAAAAGCAGAATTCGTGAGCTTTGGAGGGGAAGCTTGATGCGCACGCAAATCGTGATCGACCCGACCGCGAGAATTGGCAAGATCGATCCAAATATATACGGACAGTACTTTGAACATGTCGACCCCTCCGACCACTGCATCTATGGCGGATTGACGTCGGATGATCCCAAAGACACCAATGAACTGGGCCTTCGGAAAGATGTGATCGAGAGGTCCAAGGAGCTCCAAGTTCCACTCGTTCGGTGGCCCGGGGGGTGCTTTGCCGACATTTATCACTGGGAGGACGGCATCGGCCCGAAAGCAAGTCGCCCCGTCCGGAGAAATTGGTTTTGGGGCGGACTCGAAAGCAACCAGTTCGGCACGGATGAATTCTTGCAGTGGTGCCAGGCCGTGGGCGCGGAACCCTACATCAATGTCAATATGGGAACGGGGACGCTTGGTGAGGCAATTCGATGGCTCGACTATTGCAATGGCGTCGAACCGACGACGGACGTACTTCGCCGAGCTGAGAACGGCCACCCCGAACCTTACAATGTAAAGTATTGGGGACTTGGAAACGAAACGTGGGGAAAACATGAACCGGGACATTCCGACGCCCAAACGTACGCCAATAAGCTCAGGGAATGGGCGCACTTTTTCAAGAAACAGGATCGCACGCTAAAGGTGTTGGGCGTCGGTGAAATCCTCGGCCGAGATCAGGACTGGAACTCCACCGTCGTTTCGACGGCCGGCCGCTTGATCGATTATCTTACGGTTCACGGCTATGCGCACACGACGCATCTTTTCGACCCGGACGATTACTATCCGACGGTCGGCACGGCGGCTTATTTCGAGGATTCGCTGGCTGAGACGGTTCGTAATGTACACGAGATCGCCGACCGACTGGGGTTTGCCAAGCCGCCGCTAATCTCCATGGACGAGTGGAACATTCGTCACTTGGATCGAGCAAAGGATGCCGAGGGTCAGAGGGGTGGGACGTTTTTGCGCCGCTCCAGCCCACGCACGTTTAAAGACGCGATCTTTGCCGCCGGCGTTTTCCACGCCATGCACCGCCTAAGTCCTCATGTCGCCATGGCTTGTTATGTGTTCCTCGTCAACGGCAATGCCGTCATGAATACCCGCGGATCCGAGCTGGTCACGACGCCGCTCTTTGATGTGTTCCAAGTGTACCGACGCTTGTTTTCCGGGATTGCCCTCAAGGTGGAGCAAGCGGATCCACCGACGTTTTTGGCGCCCGTTCGCCCTAGCGGATTTGAAAACGGGTATCCCAAGAGCCTTAGTGCGCCTTACGTCGACGTCTCCGCAAGCCTTTCCGAGGAGAGCGGCCAGATCAACATTGGTCTGATCAATCGCCATAAAGATGAGGCGATCGACGTGGACATCGTTTTGACGAAGGGATCGCCGCGTCCCGTAAGCGTATGGACGCTGTACCACGACGACGTCTTGGCGGTAAACGACTTTGGAAAGGCTGATGAAGTCCGACCTGTTGAAAGAGTCATCGAAAGTTGGAACGGTGTGTGGCGTTGTCCACCGCATTCGATCAGCATTCTTCAGTGTAAATAGAACCTTCAGGGCCTGGGTCGAGCTCCTCGCTTGCTCCCGGGCCCTTCCTTCGTGGATTGCTACCACAGCCACCGGAATTCACCTGCCGCCGCCGGACGCCGTATGGCGACGGCGATGGCGATGGAGGATATGCGTGGGAGCCAAGGGAATGTGGAGACTGGAGTTTGGACAATCTTGAGGAGATTTAGTGTTCCTCAGAAATTCCACATGCTTCCTGGGTCGGTGAGGCGCATTGGCAAAAACGGTGATTATTGGCGGCGGTACGATCGGTTTGCTCTCCGCATACGAACTGCGACGGCGGGGGCGAGACGTTGTCGTCCTCGATAAAGGAAATCCCGGTGAAGGGGCGTCGCTTGGGAATGCCGGATGGGTCACTCCGTCCCTGTCCGGCCCTGTGCCTGCCCCGGGACTGGTCGGGGAGTCGATCAAATGGATGCTCCGCCCCGACAGCCCGCTGTACATTCGCCCCAAGACAGCCCCCTCGATGCTCGGGTGGCTCCTGTCGTTTTGGCGTTTTAGCAACGAGCGGGCCTACCGGGCCGGCATGACGGCCATGGCGGAGCTCAATCGCAGGACGATGGCCGATTTTGACGCGCTCAAAGAGAATGGCCTGGAGTTTGAGATGTACAGCGCCGGCCTCCTCTTTGTTTGTATGGAAGAGAAGACGATCGAGAGCGTCGTAGCCGAGTTTGAAGAGCTGGCGAAGTACGATCTTGGCGAACCGGTGCGCTACACTCGGGACGAGACGATCGATCTCGAACCGGTGATAAAGCCTGTGATCGCAGGGTCGGTCTGGATGCCTAAGGAGCGGCACATACGTCCGGAAACGCTCAATGCCGCTGTGGTGGAATGGCTGAAGAATCACGATGTCGAGATCAGGGCGGGGACCGAAGTGACCGGCCTTGCCTTTGAAAAGGGGCGCGTCCGCGGTGTCCGCACGAAAGACGGGATGGTCGACGCCGAACAAGTGCTCATTGCCACCGGCGCCCAAGCCGGTTTTCTGAGCCGTCAGGCGGGCATTCGTCTGCCGATGCAGGCGGGGAAAGGTTACAGCCTGACCATAGACAAGCCCCAACTCAAAGTGACTCGGCCTTTGTATTTGAAGGAAGCTCGCGTCGCGGTGAGCCCCTTTAAGGACACCTTGAGAGTGGCCGGCACGATGGAGTTGTCGGGGATCAACCTCGATCTTGATCCACGGCGCATCAGCGCTATTCGCAAGAGCGCGGATCGCTACATGAAGGACTGGGAGCAGGGCGAAAAGACGACCGAATGGGTAGGGATGCGGCCCATGTTGCCGGACGGCCTGCCCGCGATCGGTCGAATCTCAACGTACGACAACTTGTTTGTGGCTGCGGGCCACGCCATGCTCGGCATCACACTCGGTCCCACGACGGCTGTGGCGATCGCAAGCTTGATGAATGATGAGCCGTCTGATTTCGACCTGAGGCCGTATGATCCGGAGCGGTTTGATAAAAGGCGTTAAAAAGGCGTGACGCACGTGCCCACAACTCGACCTTCCGCCGTGACGTTATCAACCGTTTGTAGCCCCTCGAAGGCGCAAGCGACAAGGCGCGTCTCGATGGCCTCGCCGCCGTCCAGGCAGCAAGCCGTGCCGTTTGCAATCGCGGCCTGGATGCCCTCGGTCGGGTAGCTGGTCCAAGGTTCCAGGGCGTAGGTCTCAACTTGGCCCCACCAGGGGTAATCCTTGCTGCCGCGCAGCTCTTGCCAAAACCAAAGGTAGGGGAAGACCTCTTCATCCCAGCGCATCGCAAATCCAACTTTGCGCTCGGGGTTTACGACCGCATACCAGCCTTCGGGGAACTCGGTGAGATAGGCCACTTCGGATGCGCCTTCCGGCGGCGTTTCGGGGATCACGCTGAAGTCCACCGTCTCGCCGGTCGGACTCGTCCCGTGCGGCCAATCGAACACGCCTCCGGGCCTCAAGCGCCGCTTGTCGAGGCCGGGCAGCTCGCCTTGGGCGATCATCTTGCGGGCCGGCGTCCACACCTTGCAACCCGGAGCGAGCATCACCCCGCCAAAAGCCGGATGGTGGCCCCACATAAACGCGATGCGCTCCTGACTATGGTTTTGCACGCGCTCGTCGATCGTGAGGACGGCCTCTCCTTTCTTGAGCGACAGCGTCTTCTCGATCGCAAGAGGCGTCCTGCGACACGAGACCGAGAAGCGGACCGAGACGCATTCGGGGGAATCTTCGACGACCGTCACGTCCCACGGAACAAGGCTCACCTCTCCGTGCTGGCCAAACTCCGCCCCCCGGTAGCTGGAGGGTCCGCCGCCGTTTGGCAAGATCTCCTGCCAGCCGCCGCTGTAGTTGTCGAGAAACATTCCGCCCGAGCTTGGAATCGACGCAATGTCGTGCGCCGGGTTTCGCACGCCGCCTTCGCGCAAGTAGAGAACGTCGACATCGAGAGGCTTGTACAAAAACCGAAAGATCTCACTCCCCTTGTCGGCAAGAATGCCGATCTGGAGCAGTTCGTTCTCGAGGAGCACGGCGCGCATTCCTTTGAGCGTCCAATCGGCCGAGACTCGGCAACCCCAGTTTCGTTTCACTGCGCATCACCTGCCGGAAGAGGTAAACCAAGAGCGCCCAACTCGATCTTGGAAATGTGCCAGCGACCGAGGTTGGCCGTGTAGAGGTCGGAGCCGTAAAACGCGCAGTTCGTGGGATGGCATAGGGCGTGCGCCTCAGGGTCGATGGCGATCAGTGCAACGCTCCCCTCAGGGGAGATCCGGTACACTCCGCTCGGCTCGTAACAGCTCACGTAAAGGTTGCCGGCGGCGTCAAACGCTAGGCCGTCCGGGACTCGGCCAACGTCTTCCGCGGCCAGCTCACGCCGTCCGGCCCGGCCATCGGGCAAAATCTCAATCCGAACGACTCGCCGGGCAAAGCTCTCGACCACGTAGAGCCAGTTTCCGTCCGGAGAGAGCGCCATTCCATTTGCAAAGGAGAGCGGTGCGTCGTACCACACGTCGCTGACCCCGCTTTCAAGGTCGATGCGCCACACGCGCGGCCCCGGCTCATCCGCCCCGCGGCTGTCTGAGACGTAGAGTGCGTTGCGTTTGACGTCGACCACGGGAAAGTTGGGCGCCTTCATACCCGATGCAAACCGTTGAACCGACCCGTCCGCAAGTCCGACGCGAAACACCGCGGCGTGCTTTAGATCGCAGGCGTAGAGCGATCCTCGTCCATCCAGGGCCACGCCGAGAATAAAGCCGTCCGTCGAAGCAAACTCGTCGATCGAGCGGCGCTCCGGATCGATTCGGTAGAGCTGGCCCCTTTCGCCGCCGCAGTACAACGTGCCGTCCTGATCAAATGCCAACCCTTCGGGATGATCCAACTGGGGATTCGTCAAGGTCCCGTCGACGTAGACGGAGATCTTCTCAATGCCGAGCAGTGGTTCCACATTGTGCACGCCCTTGTTCTTCTTCTTCTTGTACTTTTGGAATTTGCGCGGATGTGTTCGTCTTTGAATGATTCCTACGATCTTTGACGTGCCTCTCCTTCCCTCGGGCACGCTCTATGAACGCACTTTAGTCGGACGGAATCGAAAGACATCAATCGACGGCATGAGCTTTTTTACCCTAACTTGATCACTTTCCGATACTGCGCGGGCGAAACGCCCATCTCCTTGTAAAAGGCGCGTTCAAAGCCGTGCCGGGTCGTAAAGCCAACGGCTGCTGCCACGCTGTCTACGCTGCTATCAGCTCGGAGGAGTTCGCACGCTCGCTGGATCTTCAGTTTCCGCCAAAACCTGTGGGGCGAGTAGCCGGTGTTCGACATGAAAAGATGGCGAAGGTGGCTCTCGCTCACATAGAATCGGCGCGCCAGCTCCGCAATGCTTACTTCGCTTTGCAGGTTTGTAAGCATGTGATGGATCACCTCGCTCACAACCGACCGACGCGGCTGGTCGCCCGTGCGCGGACTTTGGTAGACGATGTCGGAGACGACCAGCCCCACGAGATGTTCGACCGTTGCCGGGGAGGAGTCTTGATACTGCAAACGGCGCAGCTCACCGGCCGCCCACAGGAAGCGTGCGGCCACGTCGCTTGCGAGCTCAGCGATCAGCACGCTACTTGTCGCGGCGGAGATGCGCGTCAAGAGGTCAGAGCGCGTGCGCGCCAGGATGAGGTCGAGAGAAAAGTGCAGGGGCGTACACAGGTAACGGCCGGACACGGGCCGGGTCATGTGTACCAATCGGGCGGGAAAAAGTGCGGCCGATCCGGGCCAGAGCAGTCTCGACTCACCTTCCAGAGAGATTTCCACGACTCCGCTATGCAGCACGAAAAGCTCATACCCACTATGCCAGTGACCTTCCGGATACTTGCCGGTACTCCAACGAGTTTCCACCTGGTATCCAATGCGGCTCAGTCGCTCATCGATAAAGTCCGCGAAGATCGCCATGTGCTGTTCTCCTCCATGGTGCACGACGTCGCCCTCAAAAACCCATGCGCCGGTTTCGGCGTTTCGTGCGCAATGATCGGCGTTTTGGTTGCAAGAAGTTTCGGTGCGGCAGGGAAAAGTTCAACAGATTCGTGAGTCGAATTCTTCTAACAAATCTCAAAAACTAAGGAGGAAGTGAACGTGTCCATGCCGACATCGTCTCGAAAGTCGCTGGTCAATCTGGTGGCGGTGAGTCTCCTATGTGCGTTGCTTGGCTTGGCGTCGTCCGTTGCTTCGGCGCAGCCGGTGAAGATCACCTTCGCATGGTGGGGCAACCCGGCGATCGCTGCGGATTATCAGGCGCTCTTTGATCGGTTTCAAGAGCTCAATCCCGACATCGTCATCGAACAGATTCGTTGGGGTTACAGCGCGGACGCCCAAGAGCAATTTACCGTGCAAGTTGCGACGAACACCGCGCCCGACGTCTTTATGATTCCTACGATCTTTGAGGAAGCCCTCCTTCCCCTTGACGCGCTCCTCGAACGCACGCCCGAACTCGCGCGGCAGCTTCTTCCCGACGGGTTGACCCACTGGCGCATCCGGGTCGATGAGTACGGCGTCGTCCGTCGCGGTGAAGGTCAGCAGCTCGGCCTGCCGCTCTACAGCTTCGCAACGGCGATTGCTTACAATCAAGATATGTTCTCAGAGGCGGGCATCGCGCCGCCGACGGACTGGACGTACGAGGAGTTTGAACAAGCGGCCCGGCAGCTCACCCGCGACACCGACGGCGATGGGACACCGAATATATGGGGAACGACGTGGCACTTGCAAAGCGACACCGGCCTAGCTCCCATCGTGGCTGCGCACGGCGAGTGGCCTTTGTTTACGGACGAGCCCTTTGACACGATCATCGACAGTCCACAAGTCCGAGAAGGATTTGAAGTGATCCGGCGATGGATGCAGGAGTCAAGAATTCACCGGACGCCCGCTGAGGGGACGGCCAATTTCCCGGCGGGGCAAGTGGCGACGATCCAGGGGCACAACGACACGTTCCTCGGCTTTCCCCAGTCAATCGGCGACCAGTTTAAATGGGATGTGGCTCCCATGCCCATCGGCCCGAGGGGTC
>CAYRIY010000028.1:21119-37791 GCA_964424335.1 uncultured Clostridia bacterium | reverse complement strand
GACGGGGAGGCCGTGGAGGTGCGTGCGCGTCTAGGGGGATGCGAGCAACGACGTAGTTTTCAGCTGCTCACACCAACCACCCGTCATCGAATATCCGGGTACGTCCGCCAACCAGAGTAAGCCCCGAGGACAACCGCTTGACGATCGGATCATTTGTGGGCGCGAAATTCAGTTTCGTGTTTACATCGAAAACGCCGTGCCGCGATGGTGACATTAGAAACGGATCAAGATTGGACATAATCCGCTATTGGCAAGTTGATTTCCACGCGATAAAATGAGTCCAGAATGCAAACCGTGTTTAATCGCCAAAATAAGGGGCGAAAAGGCAGGGAAAATCGTCATTGCCAAGAAGTGAACTAGCACATTTTGGCGACAGTTTGCGTAGAATGTTATGCTTTGAGTGATCTTCCTCGGTTATACTAACGAACGCAAGGAATTCCTTGCATTGTTGCAAATGGCGCGCCGTAGATCGAAGCCCGTACAGCCTTGGACGGGGGTCATTAGACTACGGGGCGCCTTTTCTATGCTCCGAAGGGGTAAATCTAAAAATGTTTATGGGCTCCTCCCACGGTGGAGACGTATAAAGTAAACTCGCTCGGCCAAGTTTTGTAGAAATGTAGCGACATAAATGTTGCTTTCCAGCCGCCGCCCCTGGCTTCAGGAACTCAAGGTTCCACTGATATCCGATCGCTCCCATAATCACGTCGGCAAGCTGGATGAATACCCGATCCTTTGCTGATCGATATTCTACGCTTGAAACGACGCGCCTGTGTGGAGCACCGGACTTTCCATAGCGAGCGTTGAAGCCATTATTCAAGTACCGCTTCAGTTCAAATGCTCGATCTGCCGCGCTCTTTTCAAACACTGACTTGTCCACGGGTCTTTGGGCTAACCGTACATGGTAATTACCCGTATAGCTTAGGCGATGTACGATCAATTGGTAGTAGAGCTTCGAAAAACCAGTTTCGAAATCTCCAGCGTTGTGTTCGGGGTGATCGAATCGAAACTCGTCTTTCGACACGATAATGACGCGGCATTCCACCAAACCACGTTCGGCGTATTCAAAGAACGTGTCTAACAGTGCTTCATAATAGCGCATGAAGATCTTGTCCGGGCGAGACGGACAGTCCTTGAAAGAGACCGAACTAGGGAAATCCCTGCGTCCATGAGAGCGGCACTTTTCGAGATAGGACTCTATAAACGGCCAGCCGTCCGCTCTATCAATCCATATACTCCCCAGCAGCCGGAATTGGTGATTACCATTCTGCCGACTTTCGTCGCAGTAGATCTTCTTTACCCCAACTAGATCACCTACCCTGCACCCCCGTCGTTTTCTGAGCCAACAATCACTCAAAATCATATCAGAATTCGTTATTGATCGCCAATTCGCCGATGTGGAGTTCGAGCAAGATCGGGGTCAGCGGTCATGAGCCTCCAAGGATGATCAGATTGACAAGAGCGTTGCCGCGTTCCAAACGTACTATTGGAGAAACGCTTGGAGCGCCAGGAATCAATCCTGCAGTAGCGGCGTAAGCTTGCCGATGAATATAATACACTCCAAATCAATCGAGGCGATGACACCAGGAGGACGAAAGGGGCTGCTAGGCGTGATGCAACTTGCAAATTGCGACTGCGAGCGCCGTATTCGCGATTTGGAGGCGAAGATGGAGCACCTGCGAGTGTTTCTGCTGTCGTCGTACCGACGCTCGAACGGCGACGCGTCGGATCCGATGGTCCTCACGATCTCCAAGCAATTCGATGCGTTGCTAAACGAGTGGATGGCAATAAAACGTTCTTCAAAAAAGTAATCTCAATTTAGGGATTTAAGAGAGGAATCGGTTTTCGAAGATCGAAAGTGGGCCTACCAAAGTGACATCGGGAGGTTATGTAACTCACAGCCAAACACCCCAAAAGTCCCCACTGCCACACGTCTTCCTTAACGTATAGAATCCAACCCCAAGAAAAGGAGGGCGAAACATGGCGATAAGACTCCTCGTTGCCGAGGACCACGGCTCGCTTCGAGACCATCTGGTGCAGTATTTCGCCGAATTTGGCATCCAGTGCGCTCAGGCCGAGAGTGTTCCAGAGGCGATGAAAATGGTCGACGATCAAACCTTAGATGGAGTCATGATTGACCTTCTGCTGCAGGGCCGTCTCTCACTTCCAGTCATTAATCGGGCGTTCAAGTACGACATGCCCGTACTGATTCACACCGCATTCGATCGCAACACGGTATCAAGTCGGGTCGGACCTGCTTTCAATCGCTGTACATTGGTGCAAAAGCCTCACGAGCTTTCCAATTTGCGCAGTAGGATCGTGTACATGGTGAACAAAGGCAAGGCGGTGAACGGTGGCTGACCCAGCGCGTTCACCGACTCGTCGCGAGTAACGTTTAACCGTCTTAGATACCGAATCGAGCGCTTCCCGGTCGGTTAGTGGACAGCCCGAGGGGCCGGATGCCGTGCGGGCAAGTAGCCCAAGGTTTCGAGGCAGTGCAGCACCTTGGCCGCGCTTTCGCTCGGCGTCTCGCGGTGGGTTTCGAGGATCAACTCGGGATTCACCGGTGGCTCATAAGGGTCTGAGACCCCTGTGAACTGCGGAATTTCGCCGGCAAACGCCTTTTGGTACAATCCTTTGACGTCCCGATCGGCGCATACCTCGAGTGGGCAGGCGACGTACACTTCGACGAAGTTACCAATTTGCTCCCTTGCCCAGGCGCGCGTCTCCCGGTAGGGGGAGATCGCAGCGGTGATAACGGCAGCTCCGTGGCGGGTAAGCAGCTTGGCGACGTACGCAATGCGACGTACGTTGGTGTCTCGGTCTTCTTTGGAAAAACCTAGGCCCTTGCTGAGGTGCTGGCGCACTTCGTCGCCATCGAGTATTTCCACGAGACGACCTCTTGATTGCAACTCTTTGGCGACAAGTTCGGCCACGGTCGATTTTCCCGCGCCTGAAAGGCCAGTAAACCAGAGCGTAAAACCTTTTTCATCCTTCAACGTGAACACGTTCCTCCTCGGGTGGGTCGGGCCAACGCGGCGTCGATAACCCCTGAAATGCGGAAAGCCACGTCGCATTGTATGCCTGATCCACGGCGCACTGTGAATCCGTTCCTATTGCCATGACGTGTTCACTAGGTTGGGCAGTTTACATCCTGTCTCGGTACACGATGGCCTCCCTCACGAAGGGAACCCAAGCCGACGTAGAAAACGTGTTGATGAAATGCTCGAGGGACGATCGGCTCGCGGCTCCTTCTCCCGCTGGGCGCCGCAACTCGACGGAGAGCGTACGGTCGCTCTCGAGCGTGACTTCAACGATACCCAGATAGGCGACGCGCGGAGCGATCTGGCCGACCTGAAGGTGTTGGAACGTGATGGCGACCGGCTGCTGGAAGCCGAACATAGGCGCCTCAATTCGAGAGAGCTCGTAAAATGCGCCACCGCTTAGCTGAGGCAGATTGCTGACATAGATGTAGCCATCCGAGTCGGTGGCGCCTAGATACTCGTCGTTGCCGACGCGCACGTAGACTCTAGCGTTTGAGATCCACTCTTCTTGGATCAGCGCCGAACCCTCCGGCTGGTAGCGAGTAAGCGCTCGGCCGAGGAAAATGACGCTCTCATCGCTCGTCGGCTCCCGAAAAAGGCGCTCGTCGACCTGCGGCTGGGTTGTCGGCTGTTCGGGCTGGGGCTCCGGTTCGGGCTCCGGCTCGGGCTCCGGCGTTGGGACGGGCGGCGCCTCGGAATCCGGGGCATGATCGGCTTCCGATTCGTCCTCGATCATAGCTTCGACGATTTCAAAACTGGATAGTATTGCCCGCAATGTGTCGGCGCGACGCTCGTACCCAGACGTCACATAATCGACTGCGACTGCGTAAAGCGTGTCATCCTCGATAAGGGCAATCAGTCGCCGCGTCCAGCCGGTGTTGCCCTCATCGAGCCAACTGTACTCGAGGCCCACACCCGCACGCCCGTCGATCTGCACGGGGTGCAGGTCCTGGATCAACTTAAACTCTCTTTCTTTTGCCCACTCGTTCCGCCAGGCGGCGATGATGTCGTTTGCCGCAAAGCCTGTCGCGCCGTCACGAGCGAATATCGTGAGGTAGCCCAACCCTCCGATTTCGACGAAAGTAATCGAACTGCCGTCGTCTGCGCGGTCGACGAGCGGCCAAAATGTCGGCACGAGCAATCGGAACGCTCCGTCTTGGTACGGCTCGAGGCTTGCAGCCAGTAGGTCGGGATCCACTTGACCGGAGGGCGTGGGGCCAAACTCAAAGGAATCGACCAAGGCTAGAAATGTGTCTGGGATCGGCTCGCTCTCAAGGACGCCTTCTCGAGCGTACTGTACGTAGTACGCCCGGTCGCCGCGCCGCGAGAACACTGCCCACTCACTGACCATGGCGCCCGAAGACCCCATATATCGATAGAACGCTTGATACGCAGCTTGCGAATCGAGCGTGGTCGGGCTAGGGGCGCTCACGACGTCGAATAGGTCTTGCGTCTCTTGGTACGTCGTAATCGCGGATCTCGCAATGCTTTCTGCGGTGGCGCCGACGCTTGGCAGCGGCATCACATAGACGTAAACGGCCTCTCCGTCATTTTCAAAAGCGGTTCCCCGAAGCGTGAGACGGGTCGGCAATGTCGGCCAATCATCCGGGAGCGTTACGCTAAACCGACCCGCAGGGTCGGCGTACACGTTTGCAGGTTCGGCCGTCGTAGGCTCGGTCTCGATTGACTCGGTCTCAATCGGATCGGTCTCAAGGGGCTCGGAATCGATCGACTCTGATTCAAATGACTCGGTCTCGATCGGCTCCGACTCCGTCTCCGGTTCGGCCGGCTCAAGTTCGAAAGCCTCGGGCTCGTCCGTCTCCGACGCCTCGACCTCAACCGGCGCCGAGTCGGCCCGATCCGACACTGACTCGGGCTCTGTTTGGGCCGGCTCCGCCCCCGACTCCGGCTCGGGCTCCGGCTCTGACCCAGACTCGATCTGCCCTGGTTCGATTTGCGGTTGAGCGTCGCCACTTTCTACGTCGACGATGGCGTCATCCGCCGGAGCGGCGCTCTCTGGGGCGGAGGAGGACTCGCCTGGTTCGTCCGCGACTTCCGGCTCCAGTGACAGCTCATCAACTGGCTCGGGGGAGGGAAGCTGCTCCTCGATGGCAGCGGGCGCCTCCTCGGGTTGAGCCTCAATGGGATCTGCAGTCTCCGTCGGAAGTGGAACGGTCGGCTGCGTCACTGGCTCGCGCTCGCGCCGACGCTCAAAGGTCGTGGTCAACGTGATCCTGGTGCGGACGTCGCTAGCGGGCCTTGCGACTGTGCGAATGTTGGTGATGATGCTGACCGACGACATTTCGGTGGCGCCGGTGACCGGATCGAGGTAGAAGAGCGCGTGCCCGATCTCCTGGATCTGATTGGTGATGGCCCCTTGGCGCAGCGTCGCATCGCCGCGCAAGCGTGCAGTTACGGACCAGAGCAGGCGGTTGCCCCAGTCCTTTAGCCCTTGTGACGTAAACGTGCCCTCGAGGGTGGCGCTGCGCGGCACTGTCGTCGGCTGGCTCGGGCGCACGTAGCGAACGGTCCATGCGTTGTCGGCCGGATTGTCAGGTCTTGGCGCCACCAGTCCGATAATGAGGTCGCCGAGGTCTAGGCCCAGCTCCTGAAGTACCTCGGGGGTCGTAACGCTCGCGAGTGCTCCATTTGCCAGGAGCGTCCCGCTAATTTCTGCGGCGTCGAGCGCCTGCGCCACCGATGCGTCGAGCCCTTGGGCGGTTGGTTGACCAAACGTGATCCAAAATGGGATGACTCCGTTCTCGCCCTCTGGCCCAAACGTCACGGATGCCTCGGTGGAGAGTTGGAACGTGACGATGTGCGGCTGAGGCCCCTCGACGGATATTGAACCCGTGCTCACCATACGGTAAACAAAGGTGTGTCCCGCGTGTGTCTCCGAGCGGAAGTAGCGGTCAGCGGCTTCGAGTGCCGACGCGTGATCTACAGGGGAAAACAAGCACACAAACGCAACAAGAATGGCAATCAAGAGGCGCACTGATAGAGACCCCCAAACACCTTACTCTCCGCCCCAAGTGCGCCTCGATCGACGTCGCCCCGAAGCCGCGTCGTCATTGGCGCCCCGAGCGTCGGCATGCCTCCCATTTCCCTCCAAAGTCGGCTGATTCCTGCCATACGAGGGAGATCGACACTGACCCACCGCACATTCCCTAAAGGCGTCCCGGACGTGAAGCGCCAAGAAATCCATACACCCGAGTGATATCAGAACCTCGGGGAGAGTCTACCAAGGAATGGGGGAAGGCACGCATGTCCTCGGACGCAACAACGTGGAGAAAGGCCGTCATTTGGGGCCTGGCCGCACTCGTCCTCCTCGCAGCGTCGCTGTGGATCCTCAACACGACGTCTTTCCCCCTCGAGCTTGCGAGGCGGGCGGTGGGTTTGGTCAGCGAGAGCACGGGTTGGAGCATCGAGATCGGCGGGGCGCGCTTTGTCGGACCGACGCGCCTATTAATAGAAGACGTCGAAATCGACGGACCTGAGGATGTGCGTGGCAGCGCTCCCCGGGCCTATGTTGCGTTCAACCCGTTATCATTGTTGGGAATTGGAAAGTCGGACTTCGATTGGGGACGCGTCGACTTGGTCGGCCCACATTTCATCGTCCCCGGCGACGCGCTAAAGGTATGGCAAGACCGAGGCGAGCAGACGATCGCCGAGCGTACGGAGCGCGCCCCTTCGCACGAGGCGAGTCCATCGGTTCAGATGACGCATACCCTCGAAATCAACGTGGTTCGGGGCACGCTTGAAGAGAAAAGAGCGTCGGGGCCCGCACGACTGTGGCGTGCGGAGGGTGAGTTCTTGGTCCGAGTGGGCGGCCCGGTGCGCCTTCGTGCGCGCAAGCTCGACTTGGAACTGCGCACCGACAACGTGACGATCTCGGCGGCAGCGAGTGGGGAAGGTTTAGACGCGATCGAGTGGCATGCGACGGGCCCCGCTGACCTCGTGCTGTCCATGATAACGGAGTTTCCGTGGCAGATAACCGGCGCGATGAGCGCTACGGGAACGCTTGATCTATCGAATGCCCATGGCGCCCTCTCTATGCACATCGCAAACGGAGACGTGCAGTGGGGCAATTTGGGCCCGTCCGATTGGATTGCATTCGAATCGGCAAATGTCGAAATCGAGCATTCGCCGGACGCGTATGTGGTGCGACGGCTCGAGCTTCGGCGGGGGGAAGCGTCCGTCATCGGAGAAGGCGAGGTCCGCCCGGCCTCCGAGTCGGGCGGCGGCGAACCTCATCTTGAAATCGCCATCGCTGCGAAAGGCCTATCGCTTCCGGACGACATACCTTCGGTTAGGCCCTTTGGACTGAGCGGCGACGCCGAGTTTACGGGCGTGCTCTCAGGCACGCTTGGTGAGCCGGAGATTTCCGGCCGCCTCAAGGTGTCGGACGGCTCTGTTTGGCATAGGCCGGTCGACCAGGGTGAAGGCGTCATCCTACTTCGAAAGGGACTCTTTCGATTTGGGAAGACGGAGCTTGTCCGGGGTGATGCAAAGTACGATCTCCAAGGGGAATGGAGTGGAGCGCCGGCGCGCACCACGATTAAGGTGACGTCGTCGAATGGCGATATCAAGGAAATGCTCTTGGCCGCGGGCATCGATCTCGACGTCACCGGCGAGGTCGACGGTACCTTTTCCGTCGATGTAGACGACTCCGGACCGCGCGTGGAAGGAGAGGGAGAGGGGCGGGGGTTGGAAGTGCTTGGGCAACCGTTTGACTCCGTTTCCGGGCGATTTGTTTGGACGCCCGAACACAGTCGTCTTCAAGACGTCCGACTTCGCCTCGGAGAGGGCAGGGGAACCGCGTCGGGAGAAATCGTGAACGGGTCGCTGAACATTGCGATCACCACAGAGCGTTGGCCTGCGCCCCAGATTGCGAGCGCAGGAAGCGAAGTGAGCGGTTGGGTTTCGTTCACGGGTAGCGTCATTGGAAGCATGGTCGACCCTATGGTGCAGGGAAGAGTGCGCGGCGGGCAAATGACCGTCGGGAACTGGACGATCGAGGAGCCGGTCGGCGACGTGGTGATTGCTCGGGAGCTGATCCACATCACGCGGCTGCGTGGAAAAGGCGCCGGCAATGGGGTCTACGAACTAAGCGGTGACATTCGTTCCTGGACCGAAGCGCCGAGTCTCGATCTCGACATTGCAGTCGAACGGGCGTCTCTTTCGGGAATCCTAAATCAAGCCGGGCTGCGCCTGCCCGCGCTCCTTTTCGACGGGGAAGTCTCCGGATCGATTACGCTCGAGGGCGCGGCAGACCGTCCTCTGGCGGACTTTGATCTTTCGTTGAGCGACGAACTCGGTTTGGGCGACCCGATGCGCCTGCGATTCCGCGTGGACGATGGCAAGATCAAGCTCGGTCGGCTCGCGGACCTTTTCGGTCTCAGCTCATAAGGGACGATGCGACCTCACGGCTGCACCGGGTGGGGGCGCCAATGTGCGTCAGTTGCCTCTGAAAAGCGAGAAGACGCCCTTGGCGATGATGACGATCACGGGGCCCACGATGAGTCCCTGTACACCGAAGAATTGAATTCCGGCCCAAATGGCGACCAGCATTGCAAGGGGATGGACGCCGATGGAATCGCCGAGAATTTTGGGTTGGAGAACTTGTCTTACAAGGAAGATGACCGCGTAGAGCACGAGGAGTTGGATGCCGAGAACGGGCTGCTTGAGCGTCCAGGCGAACGCGGCCCAAGGCATGAAGAGAAAGCCCGGGCCGACGACGGGGATCACGTCGAGGATGCCCGCGATGAGCGCCAGCGTCAGCCAGTAGTTGACTCCGATCCAAGCAAGTCCGATCGAAACGATCACCGTGGTAACGATGAAAAGGACAAATTGGGCCCGAAAGAATCCGACGAGGTCGACGATGACACGCCGGCCCAGCTCGTGCGCCCTGGCGCGAATCGATTCCGGCACGATGGACAGGATCGATGCCGACAGGGCGTCCTTGTCTTTCACGAGAAAGTACGTGGAGAGTAGCGCGATGAACACAATGACGAGCAGTGCCGGTATCTGGCTGAAAGCCCCGATCACGACGTTGATGCCTTGAGCTACGAAGCCGAAGGCGGCCTGGGTGAGGTCGTTGACGGCCGCAAGGATGTTATCCCGCACTTCGCCTGGAAGGCCGCGCTGGTCGACGAGTTCGTTTAGTTCGTTCCAGCGGATCAAAAGCTGCCTTACGAACTCTACGGGCACCTGCTGATATCTCTGAAGCAGGCCGCCCATTTGGACGAGTTCGGACAAGATCTTGGTCAACATCAGGAGAAGCAGGTAGCCGCCCGCGATCACAAAGGCCGTCAAAACAGCCAGGGAGGCAATCACGCGCGGGACTTTCGCGCGCGCTTCGAGACGGCGCACGATGGGCTCGAGGACTGCCGCGAGCGCCAGTGCCGCGACGAAAGGCATCAAGGCTGCGACTAAGGGTTGCCTGAACACGATCGCCACGGCGACGATGGCAATCCACCAAATTGTTCGGTCATCGACCGTGATTCGCACGTCTGGCCTCCTTAGGTCGCGGGTTTATGTCAAATGTCGAATGCGAACATGCGGTCGGCACTTGTCCAACAATTCGATTATAACACCGCAGGATTTTAGGTGCATGGCAAATGTAGTCGAGGATGCTGCGCTCGTGGCGGACCTATTGCCGGCCGCCGGGCCTTTCGACGACTGCCGGATCGTTAGATGACCGCCAGATAGTTGAAGTAGCGCGCGAGGACGGAGAACGTGTCCGTGTAGAGAAGGATTCCGATCAAGATCAAGAGGGTTCCACTCACGACCTCGACGAGGCGATGGCGGGCCTTGATTGCTTGGACGATGCGGTTAGAGCGTCCAAGCGTCGCTGCAAGGAGCAGGAAGGGCACGGCCATTCCGAGCGCGTAGCAAAGAAGGAGAAAGACGCCGTTCCAGAGGGTGCCCGCCACGGACGCGATTGCAAGAATCCCGCCCAAGATCGGGCCGACGCACGGAGTCCACCCTGCGGCAAATGCCATTCCGACGAAGAGGGACTGGTGGAGTCGTCCTGACGCGCCTTGGTACGAAAGGCGGCGCTCGTTATCGAGGCCGGGAATGCGCAACACGCCCAGCGTATGGAGGCCAAATCCCGCTACGAGCACGCCGGCGACTTTGCCCACGAGTTGCTGATTGGCAATGAGAAGGCGCCCAAGCAGGCTTGCCGATGCCCCATAGGCCACGAACACGATGGTAAATCCGATGACGAACATTGCTGCATTAAGGAGAATCTGGCGATCGGGTCGGTCCGTACCGTCTCTTGGCACACTAGTCCCCGAGATATATGTGACGTATGCCGGAACGAGCGCCAGAACACATGGCGAAATAAGTGATAGGACTCCGGCGGCAAATGCGAGCCACAGCGTAAGTTGAGTGCCCGTAGGGTCCAATGTCCGCCATCCTCTCAAGCGTTGCGGGCGGAGAGCTAAATGATGAGCGCTGGCCAAAAGCCGAGCATGAGATTATACGTTTCTCCGCACGATCTCATACTTAAGGTGTCTATTTGCCTTAAAACATAGCACACCCTGGTTTTTGAGGCCGCCAAAATGTGGGCAGAGCAGGCAGCGACTAGGATTGATGTGTCGGTTTTTCAGTGGACATATCACGGCATTCGATCCTTTCGCATCCCCCGGGCCATCCTGGGTACAAATGCGTCCCGCGTGGATGGCTTGTATCCCAATTCCAGTCTAGCACATCATTTGGGACCCGTGAAGCCCTAAGTGGGAATCATTGGGTTTTGTGAAGGTCTATCACACAGCGCCAATTCGACGCAGGCATTAGCCGGTTCAAAACCGAATCTCTAAGACGTTTTGAGTCGCCTGCATACTTGTGACTGGCCGGTGTTTGCTAATCGGTGTCCACCGCCACCTACACTACTTGATCGGAGTTGATCGGAAGGTGCCCGTTTTTCTGCCTTTTCGAGGCGTCCGTTACGCCGCCGCCCATGGACGGGATCTTACGGAGCTCGTAGCTCCGCCCTACGACATCTTGAGCGACGACGACGTCGCCCGACTTTATCGCAAACACGAGCATAACGTCATCCGGCTTGACTTTGGAATAGCCGGGGAGTCGGGCAAAGAGGGATGGCACGAAGCAGCGGGCCGCCTTTTTTCGACGTGGCGGGAGCGTGGAATTATGACGACGGACGAGGCGCCCGGGTACTACGTGCTGCGGCAAACGTACTCACTGCCAAATGGCGAGCGAAAAGAGTTGGTGGGCGTCATCGGCGCATGTCGCCTCGCCCCATGGGAGCGCGGTGAGGTCCTCCCGCACGAGCACACGTTCTCAAAGCCCAAGGAAGATCGGTTGCGGTTGATGCAGTGCACCGATGCCAACATGAGCCAGATCTACTCCTTTTACTCTGATCCCGAAATGACCGTCGAGCGACTTGTCGCGCCCGAGCTCGAGCGGGCGCCCGACGCCGTTGCCGTCGACGGCGATGGCGGACGCCATGAGCTTTGGGCCTTAACCGATCGAGAGCGGCAGCGGGGCATTGCGGAGTGCCTGTCAAAGCGGCCCGCGTTCATCGCCGACGGGCACCATCGCTATGAGACCGCACTCGCCTATCGTGACGAGAAAAACCAGGCAGGGGGCGCGCACCCTGCCGCAGGTTGGAACTTCGTCATGATGTTCCTCGTCAATCTCGATGCCGGAGGCATCACGATTCTGCCTACGCACCGCCTGATCAAGGGAACCTCGATTCCAAACGCCGAGGCGCTCGTCAAAGCGCTCGAGCCCTGGTACGAGGTGACCGCCGTGCCACTTAACGCAAGCGAAGGCATTTCGAGAGCCGAGCAAGAAGTGACGGAAGCGTCGGGGCGGATCGCGATCTACTTGGGCAACGGCTGGCTTTGGCTCGATCCGAAGAGCCGGGAGCAGATTGGAAAAGCGATTGAGGAGCCCATGTCGGACGCTGTCCGACAGCTCACCGTGACCGCGTTGCATCACGTCGTCCTCCCGCACGGGTTTGGAATTGACCGGGCGACCGTCAGCGCGGGCGGGGCCGTCGAGTACCTGCGGAGCGCCAAAGACGGCACGGATCAAGTCGATGCTGGTCGGGCCGGAGCGTTGGTCTACCTTCCCGCGCCCGGGCCAAGAGATGTGCTTGCGGTCGCCGAGGCGCGGGATGTGATGCCCCACAAGTCGACCTACTTCTATCCCAAGCTCCTTACCGGACTCGTGATCAATGACTTGTCGATTCCGGTTGAAAGTCCCTGATCCAAGGATGAAATGGTTTATTGACGACTTGTACCCCTTTTGATATGATGGCTTGAAAATTACCAGAGGACGTTTGCTGTCTAGGAGCCGCAGGGCTAGGTTTTAACAGGAGGTTCGCGCCGGTGACATTCGACGAAAAGTTTGGCAAAGAAGGGCTTACGTTTGACGACGTCTTACTCGTCCCCGACATGTCGGAGGTCCTGCCGGGCGATGTTGACACCAAGACTCGACTCACTCGGGAGATCACGCTCAACATCCCCCTCATGAGCGCCGGCATGGATACTGTGACCGAGGCCCGCCTTGCGATCGCCATCGCAAGGGAAGGCGGCGTCGGTGTGATCCACCGCAACCTCAGTGTCGAGGATCAAGCCGGCGAAGTCGATAAGGTGAAGCGTTCGGAGAGCGGCATCATTGTCGATCCGATCTACTTGAGTCCGGAACACAAGATTCAAGACGCCTTGACACTGATGGCGCGCTACCATATCTCGGGCGTTCCCATCACCGACGAAAGCCGCAAACTCGTGGGGATTTTGACCAACCGGGATCTGGTCTTTGAGGAGAACTACGATCAGCGGATCGGCGATGTCATGACCAAGGACAACCTCGTGACGGCGCCCGTGGGGACGACGCTCGAAGAGGCGAAACGGATTTTGCACGCGAACCGCATCGAAAAGCTCCCGCTGGTCGACGAAAACTATCACTTAAAAGGCCTCATTACCATCAAGGATATCGAGAAGGCCCGGCAATACCCCAATGCCGCCAAGGACGAGAAGGGTCGACTGCGCGTCGCCGCGGCGATCGGCGTCGGTCCCGACATCGACGATCGGGTGCCGGCGTTGGTCGAAGCGGGCGTCGACATCCTCGTGCTCGATACTGCGCATGGGCATTCCAAGCGTGTCCTCGAAGCCCTTGAGCGAATCAAGTCCGAGTACGGCGATCGCGCCGCCGTCATCGCCGGAAATGTCGGCACGGCCGACGGCGCCAAAGCGCTGATCGACCATGGGGCGGATGCGATCAAAGTGGGCCTTGGACCAGGCAGCATCTGCACGACGCGGGTCGTGGCCGGCATCGGGATGCCTCAAATCACCGCGATCTGGGACTGCTCGCGGGTCGCAAGGGAGCACGGCATTCCCGTCATCGGCGACGGGGGCATTCGGTACTCGGGCGATATTCCAAAGGCGATCGCCGCCGGAGCGGACGTCGTCATGCTGGGCAGCTTGTTTGCCGGGACCGAAGAAAGCCCGGGCGAGACCGAGATCTACCAAGGCCGGAGTTACAAAGTGTACCGGGGCATGGGAAGCATCGGCGCCATGCGCGCCGGAAGCAGCGACCGGTACTTCCAAGAAGCCAGCCGCAAGCTCGTTCCCGAAGGGATCGAAGGACGTGTGCCTTACAAGGGGCCTCTCGCTGAGACGGTCTATCAACTGGTGGGCGGTCTGCGAGCCGGAATGGGTTACTGCGGTGTCCGCACGATCGAAGAGTTGCAGACGAAGACGCGATTTGTCCGAATCACTTCGGCTTCGATTAAGGAAAGCCACCCCCATGACATACAGATAACCAAAGAGGCGCCGAACTACGCTATATAAAAAGGCGCCAGGCCGCTTTTCTCGGCAGCGCGGGTGATGCCGGGCGTGAACCAGGGGGACGTCGGTTGGTTGGATCAGAGGGAGAGGGCGTAAAGCCGATCGGTGAGCGCCTCAGCGCCTTGTTGCTCGTTTTGGTCGCCTCGATGGTCGTGGTGCCCGGGCTCGTGGCAGGCGTCGGCGGCGCGCTATCGAGTCCGGGCCGCGAGACGACGGCGGCCATGATTGCAGTTTTATTTCAGCAAGTCGCCATGTTCGTGCTTGCGTCCATGCGGCTGAGGTCACTCGGCGTCGGATTGGGCGATCTCCGTCCCGATGTGGGCAGTTTGGCCGAGGCCATTCGCGGCGTAGGCTGGGGCATCGGCATGCTGTTTCTCAACGGGCTTCTTGTCCAAGTCTCCGTGCTGCTCTTTACCATCGTTTTGGGGCCGGGCTGGGTCGAGTCAACCTTGGCCCGCGAGCAAGCTGTCGTTGCGAGGTTGCTGGACCCACAGGCCGGTCGTTTCTATCTCCAATGGACCGTGTTCATGGCGGTCGGTCTAGCTCCTATTGTCGAAGAACTGGTATTTCGGGGCTATGCCTATCCGACGCTCAAGGCCCACACCGGCAAACACGCCATGTGGCTGAGCGCGCTCCTCTTTGCAAGTGTCCACATGTACCTGATTAACTTTCTGCCATTATTTGTGCTCGGAATTCTCCTTGCGTGGCTTTATGAACGATCCCGCAGCATTTCCGTGCCGATTCTTGCGCATGCAACGATGAACGGCCTCGTGGCCGTGATCGCGGTCATGGCCGACAGGATTGGCTAGCGAGGGTGAGCTTGCTATCGATAGGATTGAAAGCGAGTCTACAAAGCGAAAGGAGCTCTCCTTGTCCACTGGAGGAAGCGACTGGGTATCGGTCGAATTAGGCGCGACGTTTCCGCAGGACGTCGCACACGTCCTCAAGTATGAGGGCCTCGAGGTTGGTGGAAGGGTGGCTCGCGGCTCCCGTGATCGATTTAAGGCGGCGCTGTTAAATTGGCCCGGTCACCTCGATAGGTGGGGCGTCGAGCTCGGTTCACTACTCGACCTACCTTTGCGGTTGAAGCGACCGGTGCGCTGCGGAGACGTCGAGCTCCCCCTCGGTCGCCGCACACTGTTGATGGGGGTCATGAACGTTACCCCCGACTCGTTTTATGACGGCGGACGGTACACCGATCCCGAGATTGCGCTTGCAAGGGCGGAGGCGATGGTGGCCGAAGGTGTCGACATCATCGACGTAGGGGGCGAATCGACGCGACCCAATTCCGAGCCCGTGCCCGCCGATGAGGAGATGCGGCGGGTGGTGCCCGTCATTTCCAAAATCGCGGCAAAGCTCAAGACGCCGATTTCGATCGATACGTACAAGTCCGAGGTCGCACGTGCAGCGCTGGACGCGGGTGCTACGATCGTGAACGACATCTCCGGGCTTCACTTCGACCCGAAGATGGCTGCCGTGGTCGCAGAATACGGGGCGGTCGTGATCGTCATGCACATCAAAGGGACGCCAAAGACGATGCAGATTGCTCCCGAGTATGAAGACGTAGTGCGGGAGGTCCGGGAGTACTTGGCGGATGGTTGCGCTCGGGCGCTCGATGCCGGCGTATCCCAAGATCGCATATGGATCGACCCGGGAATCGGGTTTGGAAAGAAGACCGAGCACAACTTGACGCTCCTTCGCGACCTGCGGGACTTTCGCTCCATGGGGTATCCGATTCTCGTGGGGACCTCCAACAAGTCCGTGATCGGCAATGTGCTTCACCTCCCGATCACGGAGCGGCAAGAGGGAACGGCGGCCACCGTAGCATTGGCCATAGCCAATGGCGCCGAGATCGTCAGGGTGCACGATGTGATGGCGATGAAGCGGGTATGCGACATGTCGGATGCAATCGTACGAGGTTGGGATGGGGGCGACTATAGGTGATACGGGCGTATCTTAGCTTGGGGTCCAACCAGGGAGATCGGCTGGCGCTACTTAGGAGCGCTGTTGCCATGTTGGATGCCGACCCAAAGATCGAGGTCGTGCGCGTCTCGTCGGTGTACGAGACCGATCCTGTCGGCTATGAGGATCAACCGCCGTTCATGAACATTGTGGTCGAAGTCGAGGCGAAGATGTCGCCACACGAGCTGCTCACGGCGTGCCAGTCGATCGAGGCGGCGCTCGGGCGCGTGCGGACGATTCGCTGGGGCCCAAGGACCATCGACCTCGACATCGTGCTCATCGACGACGTCATCGTCGATGACGAGCGCTTGACTGTCCCGCACCCCCGCATGGCCGAGCGAGCGTTCGTGCTGGTGCCGCTTGTCGAGATCGCCCCCGATGCCCTTTGTGCGGGCGAAAAGGTGAGCGATCTCGCAGACAAGGCAAGTGCGGACCCTAGTCAAGGCGTCCGGCTCGTCGCCGGCGCTGACGAATGGCTTTCCCCTTAGATCTTGTGGAATTGATCGACGTCCAGGACAAAGACGGTGGCGCCGCCCGACTCGACTTCGATCGGTAGGCTCATCGACGTCGGAATCTCCGATGAGGCCTGCGGCAGGAGCTTTTTCCGCCGCAAACAAGTCTCTCTGACGATCTCGAGCACTCGCGGGACCCGGTCGTCATTGACGCCGATGAGCAGCGTTGTATTGCCCCGGAGCAGAAAACCGCCTGTACTGGCAAGTTTGGTAGCGGACAAGTCGTTTTCGATCAAGGCGTCCATAAGCCTTGCGGCGTCGTCATCTTCCACGACGGCGAGAATGAGTTTCATAAGAGCCCAGCTCCTTTCTTGACAAATGTCTCTCCGGTCGC
>CAYRIY010000028.1:0-21019 GCA_964424335.1 uncultured Clostridia bacterium | reverse complement strand
AGCGGCCCAAGATTGCGCCATGTAGATTGGAATGAGAGTTCCATACGGTGAACGGTGAATCCTTTGTTCAGGAGTTTTCGCCGCGTTCCATCCCGCGATACGCGCAAACGGCCTCAAGAATTGAACATTTCCAGTGTACTCTCAACCTCGGATGGCGTTCCGGAAAGTGTCAGGACGTCGTAGACCTTTAGTCTGGTCTCGCCCCGGGGAATGATATGCTCGCGGCCGCGGCGGATGGAGAGCAGCAGCGTGTCTCCAGGCAGCGACAGCTCCCGTACCGTGCGCCCGGCCAAGGCGGGGTTGGTGAGCATTACCTCTTGGATGGCCACATTGTCGTTTTGGTGATTGATTAAAGAGAAGAGTCCTGGGTGCCGAGCGACGTTTTCCATCACCGAGATGGTCGAGAAGGCCGGTGTAACCGGGTGGACGTCGATCTTGTTCAACGCCTCCGCGTAGTCGGGATTGTTCACTTGGCACACGATGAAGCCCACCTCAAAGGCGGACCTCAAGATCTCCGCCGTTTTCACGTTCAAGGCGTCTTCCTGCGTCGTGATGACCACCGTGGTGTTTTCGTCCAAATCGAGCTTTTGCCATTCGTCAGGATCGGCGGCGTCCATCTGAACCGCCTTGAACCCCCGGTTTATGGCTTGCGCGACCCGATCGGGACTCCGGTCGACCATGAGTAGGTTTTCCTTGTAGTCCTCGAGCCGCGTGGCGAGGACGAGGCCCCGTTCGTTCGAACCCACGATGATGATCTTGCGGGGGACGGCGGTTGGCGCTGCTGGAACAAGCCTTCCAAATATGATCGGCGATATGGCGGCCGTGATGATGGCAAGGAGGATGATGGCCGAGTGGGTGGAGGGCGAGAGCATGCCGAGGCGAAAACCGATTTCGGCCGCCGCGACGGTCAGGCTAAGGCCCGGAGTGACGAGCACCGCAAGGGCAAAGCCGTTTTTAGCCCCGAAGCGCTTTGCAAACACGGCGCCCGGAATCACTTTGGCTACATAGGCCGCAACGACGATGAGCGGCGCGAGAGCAAGTGACGAAGGGGAGGCCAGCAGCGCGGCGAGGTCAAATTCCGCCCCGACCATGATGAAAAAGATCGGGACAAGGAAGCCGTATCCAATCGCGTCAAGTTTGAGGTGAAGCGATGTCTCATCCGACTGGGAGATGAGGGAGACGATTGCGCCCGCGAGGAACGCCCCGAGGATCACCTCGACCCCCAGCAAGTCGGAGAGGAACGAGAAGATGAAAATGAGCATGAAAGCGCCGCGGACGCCGATCTGAGACGTGGCGTGGGCGAGGTCGCGCATGAACGGCTTGTGCCTGATGCGATCGCCGCCGAAGTAAGTGAGCAGCACGGCAAAGAAGAGCAGTCCGATGAGGGAGACTTCTCTTAGATTGCCGGTCGTCGCGACGATGACGAGCACCGTGAGCAAGATCATCGTGATGAAATCCAAGAGGAGCGCGGTCACAAGGACCGTCTGGCCGTACTCCGTGGATGCGAGGCGCTTCTCCTTGAGCGTCGGCACGACGACCCCGACCGAACAAGTGGATAAAATGAGGGCAACCAACCAGGGGTCCTGCATGAAACCCAACGCGCGGAAGAAGTGCCCCGCCGCAAGGCCGAGTCCGAGCACGGCGGTGACGTAAAGTCCGGTCGCGCCAAAGAGCCGCCTGCCTTCGGACTTCTTAGAGAGCCCGCGCAGCAGGCGGAAGTCGATCTCCACACCGGACAAGAACATGAGATACGTAATGCCGAGTGTGGAAAGGAAGAGAAGCCATTCAGGCGGGTGGACGATGTTTAGCCCGCTCTTGCCGATTGCAATCCCGACAATCAACTCGCCGACAACCACGGGTATTTGAAAGAGTTTGATCTTGCTTACCACGATCGGCACGATGAATGCGAGCGTGGCGATTACTACGAGTGAAATGTAAGAACTGCCGTGGCCATCCAAGCGGGACTCTCCTTCCAAGTGGGCGGCGCAGAGTAGGGATTTCCGTTATGCGCCGGTCGTGGTTTGCCCTTGGATGCCGACCTGTGCGATGGCGTCTGCCAGCCTCTTGACGCCGATCTCGATGTCGTCGAGGGCAACTTGACTAAAGGAGAACCGGAATGCGTTGTCCGAACCTCCAAATGCGTATCCTGGGACAAAGCTCACGCCGCGCTTTTTGGCCGCGTCAAGCAATACTTTGGCGTTCATGCCGCTTGGTAGCGTCACCCAAAAGAAAAAGCCGCCTTCAGCACGATTCCAGGTGACGCCTGGTGGCATGTGCGCCCGGAGCGACCGGTCGGCCTCGTCTCGCTTGGCCCGGTAGAGCGCGATCGGGGGCTCGATGCCGTACTCGTTTAACCAGCGAAGGACGAACAGCTGGCTAAATGAACTGCCAGCCAAGTCGGTGGCTTGCTTTAACATAGCAATGCGTTCGACGATCTTTTGATCGGCAACAATCCATCCGACACGAACGCCGGGCGTCAAAATCTTGGAGAATGACCCACAGTAAATCACCCGCCCTGACCGATCGAAGCTTTTGATTGGCGCAATCTCTTCGCCCTCGAAGCGCAAATGGTGGTAGGCGCCGTCTTCGACGATGAGGAATCCGAGGCGCTCGGCAATCTCGAGCGCTCGTTGCCTCTTCTCGAGCGAAAGGGTGTATCCCGCCGGGTTTTGAAAGGTAGAGACCGTATAAAGGTACTTGGCTCCGGCGCCCAAACGCTCAAGTGCGTCGATGGAAAATCCGTCCTCCTCGAGCGGAATCGGTACCAGTCGACATTGGTAGTTTGCGGCGGCGCTGATTGCGCCAAGGTACCCGGGCGCTTCCATCAGGACCCGGTCACCCTCGTCGACCATGACCATGTTGATCAGGTCGAGCGCACTTTGTGACCCTTGAGTGATCAACACGTTCTCAGGACCGGCGACGATGCCCATGGAACCGACGAATTCGGCGATCTTTGATCGCAGGGCGGGGATTCCTTCGGTGGGGGAATACTGCCAAGCGGCGCGGTCGGCGGCGACGGCGGCGGCAACATCGCGGATGCGTTCGAGATCAAAAGCTTGTTCGTCGGGGAGGCCGCCGGCAAATGATATGACGCCGGGCGGAATCTCGAGCACGCCTTTCAAGCTCGAATCGGAAACCCGTGTTGTGCGACGGGCGAAAAAATCGTCGTACATACCTATTGGTCTCCTTTAGTTTTGAGCACGATAGCGGGCGCGGGACTCGTTGATCGTGCGCCACGCCCAATCGGTATCTTTCCAGCCGTCGACGCCGGTCTCTTTGTACTCGAGCTCCTTGTAGCGCAGGAAAAAGTGTTCGATTTCGCTTAGCATGTGCGACGGCAATTGGGTATGGCGCGTGATCTTGTTCCACCGAGGCTCGCCCACGGGAACGGCCAAGATTTTCTCGTCACGGCCCTTTTCGTCCCACATATCAAGACCGCCGATCGGTCGGCACACGACGTAGCAACCGGGAAAGACGGGCTCGCTCGTGACGACGAGGATGTCGAGTTCGTCGCCGTCTTGCGCGAGCGTTTCGGGAATCAGGCCGTAGTTTGTCGGATAACGAATGGAGGAGAAGAGCATGCGGTTGAAGTAGATACGCCCTGTTTTCCGATCAAATTCGTACTTGTTACGACTGCCCTCGGGGATCTCGATAAGAGCATCCAGCGTCTTCTTAGCGTCCACCACTGACCCCTCCCTACAACGTCAAACGCCTTCGTGGGCACTCATCCCACAAAGGCGCTCTCGTTACGATCCGTTGGTGCCGAAGGTGGGAGTCGAACCCACACGGGCGTAAAGCCCACTGCGCCCTGAACGCAGCGCGTCTGCCAGTTCCACCACTTCGGCGTGTCGTCTCATTTGCTCGTCTATACTATCACCGTGAAATGCGCGTTGTCAAGGTCGGACAAGCGTCCATTTGCCGTTGCCACACGAGGTTTTAGCCGGTCGAGGATTTCTATGTAAATCACGAACGTCTTCTAATAAAAGCGGTATGAGCTTGCGTGTCGCAGGGCTTTGTTTTCTGCATTTGATAATAACTTTTCGAATTGTTGACGCGCGGGCGGAACGAGGCTTGCACCATTTGTAAAGTAGTTGTACAATGAGAATCGACGAACGGCCAAGAAATGAGACCACGATCGACGTTTTTAGTTAATTGTGGCCTCTTCGAGGAAAAGGTAAGGGTTTCGACAGGCTCCCTCTTTTCGCGCCATTCGTTGGTTTTTGGTATTTCTGATAACGCTCGCGATCCTTCTCGAGGTTGAAGGCTCAAGAGCGCGGGGGAAATGAAAGGATGACCACATCGTGTTGTTCAAGAAAGTGAACAAAATCACAGAGTTGATGCAGCGGGAGGGGGGAGCTGTTGCATTCTCAGACCTCTCGCGCACGCTTGCGGATACTCTGGGCGAATCCGAGGTGTACGTAATCAGCCGCAAGGGCAAACTCCTCGGACACTCGCTGGAGGACGGCTTTCCCGCCACGTCCTTCGATCCCAACTGGCTCGAGGAGCGTCAGGTCTCCGATGAGCTGGCGTCGAGCCTGCTCAAGGTGGGCGCGCTCTCGACCGATAGCGAAGCAGAGCGCATCGTCGGCTTCGGTCCGGCGTTGATTGCACCGGCGGTCAGCTCCGGACGGCGCGTCGGCACGCTCCTAGTCGTCAGCACGGGTCGCTCGTTCGACGAAAACGACTGGGTGCTCGCCGAGTACGCGTCCACGATCGTCGGCATGGTGCTCGCTCAGGCGATCGACGAGGAGGAGGAGGATGAGGCGGCGGGCAAGCGCATGGCTCGCTCGGCGATCAACAGCCTTTCCTACTCGGAGATCAGGGCGATGCAGCACATCTTTGACGAGCTCGACGGGGACGAGGGCGTGCTCGTAGCCTCGCGGATCGCGGACCACGCAGGGATCACTCGGTCCGTCGTCGTCAACGCGCTGCGCAAGCTCGCGTCTGCAGACGTGATCGAGTCGCGCTCCTTGGGTATGAAGGGCACCTACCTTCGCATCCTAAACAGCGAGATCCGCAAAGAGCTCGATCGGCAGCGCTACCCGTATTTGCGCGGCCCCGAACTGCTTCGGCGCCAGGCTTAAGTAGATCGTCCGCGCTGGAAACAGCGACACTTGGAATTTAGAGGGAGCGGATTCCGTCACGAGGAGGATCCGCTCCCTCTCTCTTTTGGCCGACCGGCGCCAGCATTCCCAGGAAGCGGCGCCCACTCCCGGCCGGGCTTTACAATGCGTTCACCAAACTTTTCCCTCAATCGGTCGAGCGTGCGGTCGATGGCTTTGCTGCGCGCATCGTCGGCGAATAGCGACGCCTGGACCGCCGGAGCAAAGTCGCTGACCCCAACGCCCAAGAGTCGAACCCCAAGTTTCGGGTCGACCTGGAAAAGCAGCTCTCTTGCTACGGCAAACAGGCGATCGTCGTTATCGACCGCGCTCGGCAGCGATCGGCGACGGGTGATCGTCTTGAAATCGGGATAGCGCACCTTGATTTGCACGGCGCCGGCATGAAGCCCGGCCTGTCTGAGGCGGGCCCCGACGTCCGCTACGAGGAGCGCCAGCACGTGATGGAGCGTGTCACGGTCGCGGACGTCGTCCTCGAAGGTCGTCTCACGGCTGATCGACTTACATTCGTGTTCCGGCACGACTTCCCGGTCGTCGAGTCCGCGGGAAAGCCGATAGAGGTGGTTAGCGGCGCTTTTGCCAAGCGTCGCCTCGAGCCAAACGAGCGAGCGCTCACGCAGATCTCGCACCGTACGGATGCCGAGTTGAATGAGGCGCTCCGCGGTTTTGGGTCCAACGCCCCAGAGCCGTCCCACAGGGAGCGGATCGAGGAAGCTTCTGGTATCTTCGGGGCGAACGATGACGAGGCCGTCCGGCTTTCCTAGATCGGACGCGAGCTTTGCAAGAAACTTGTTGTGCGCGATGCCGACGGATGCGACGAGCCCCGTTCGCTCGCGGATGCGTCGCTTGATCTCCGTTCCCATGTGGTCTAGGGATCGGTAGAAGTGTTCGCACCCCGTCATCTCCAAAAACGCCTCGTCGATCGAGAGCGGCTCGATCAACGGCGTGAGTTCGGAGAGCACTTCATGCACGCGCCGCGAGTACTCGGCATACGCCTTCATATCCGGGCGCACGAAGATCGCGTGGGGGCAGCGACGCACCGCTTCGCGAATCGGCATAGCAGACCGTACGCCGAATGCGCGCGCCTCGTACGAGCACGTTGAGACGACGCCGCGCCTTCCCTGGGGATCGCCGCCCACGATGAGAGGCTTACCTTTGTACTCTGGGTGGCGTAAGACCTCGACTGCGGCGAAGAATGCGTCCATATCGACGTGCGCGACGGTGCGAGACGTGGCGATAACCCTCCAAACCTGGGCAGAATAAAGTGTGTCCATACCCTTTCGAACTGAACGCCCCGGGTTCCTTGCAGGATCTCCTCGAACGAGCGTCCCGTGACCGGCCACCCATGAGCCTAGGGACGTGTGAGGCTGCATGAAGGACTCGAAGCGAGCAAAAACGAAGGTACAATTCTCATATTCGGGCGGAACGTAGGTGATGAGAATCCGCCCCACTCTTAGGAGGCAATGCAGATGGCGGGGTACCAGGATGGGCAAACCGATCGGGACTCGGAACGGTGTGTACTGGTCGGCTTGGACACGCCGCGCAACCCTTGGCCTGCCGAGGAGAGCCTTGAGGAACTTGCTCGACTTGCCGAGAGCGCCGGCGCCGTCGTCTGCGGACGCATCGTTCAGGCGCGGGACCATCCCGATTCCGCCACGTTTGTCGGCCGGGGAAAGGTAGAGGAGCTCAAGGAGCTCATACAAAATGAAGAAGCCGAGCTTGTCATCTTTGATGATGAGCTCTCACCGGCGCAGGCGCGAAACTTGGAGCGGGCGCTCGACGTCAAGGTGCTCGATCGGACCCAGTTGATCCTCGACATTTTCGCACAGCGCGCCAAGACAAAAGAAGGAAAACTCCAAGTGGAGCTGGCGCAGCTCAGGTACCTCTTGCCTCGCCTTGCGGGCATCGGGGCAACCCTCTCCCGCCTTGGGGGCGGGATCGGCACACGCGGCCCGGGCGAAACCAAACTCGAGGTGGACCGGAGGCGAATCCGCTCCCGCATGGCTGATTTGCGGCGCGAGATCGAGGAAGTCCGTCGACATAGGCGGGTGCAACGAGAGGGGCGAAAAGCCGCCCTCTCGCTTGTGGCGGCCTTGGTCGGCTACACCAATGCCGGGAAATCCACCTTGCTCAACGCGCTCACCGGCGCCGACGCCTACGCGGACGATCGCCTCTTTGCGACCCTCGACCCGACGATTCGCCAGGTTTCGCTTCCCCGAGGCGGGACGCTCCTCGTCGTGGATACGGTCGGTTTCATTCGCAAGCTCCCCCACGACCTCGTGGCGGCGTTTAGGGCGACGCTCGAGGAGGTGACGGAGGCAGACGTGCTGATCCACGTCGTCGACCTCTCGTCGCCCGATTGGTACGACCAGTCTCGGGCGGTCTACGACACGCTCGGGGAGCTTGGCGCGCTGGGCAAGCCGATCATCACGGCTTTTAACAAGGTCGATCTCGTCGATCGAGCGACGGTCGAAGGGATTCTCGCACGCACCCAGATGAGCGCGGCCGTGTCGGCAAGGACGGGCGACGGGCTGCAAAAAATGTTGGAATTGGTAGAAGAAGTGGCGCCGGATCCCCTCGTCAGGTGGGCGTTTGTGGTGCCGTACGCCGAAGCGCACGTGGCTTCGTGGATTCATGAGAACGGCCGCGTGCTCAAAGAGGAGCATTTAGATGAGGGGATTCGGCTGGAGGCTTTGCTAAGACGTCCACTTGCTGGAAGGGTAGAAGCGTATCGGGCCCCGCGCTCCAGCCCCGTCGATATGTTACAATGAGGGATGTACCAAATCGCAGGGCCACTAGAATGGGGTGGTGGAATGGCGGAGAATTTCTTTTACGGCGGACAAGCGGTGATCGAAGGGGTCATGATGCGTGGGCGCAAGTCGATGGCGATCGCCGTGCGCAAGATGTCCGGTGAAATCGTGATGAAAGAGGACCCGGTCCATTCGGTCACGGCCCGGTTTCCGTTTTTGAAGTGGCCTTTGCTGCGGGGCGTGGTCGCGCTCGTCGAGGCCATGGTGATCGGGATGAAGGCGCTCAGCTACTCTGCGAGCCAGTTTGCCGAGGAAGAGGAGGAGGAGCTGGGCGCCAAAGAGATCGTCCTCACCATGGGCTTTGCACTCTTGCTTACGATCGGCCTGTTTGTCGTTTTGCCTGCTTTCATCATCAATTTCGTCGAGCGGTACATCCAAAGCAACGTCCTGCTCAACTTCGTCGAAGGCGGGCTAAAGATCACGTTTTTCATAGGATATATCGCCGCGATCTCATTCATGAAGGACATTCGCAGGGTCTTTCAGTATCATGGCGCCGAGCACAAGGCGATCAATTGCTACGAAGCGGGCGATCCGCTCACGGTGGAGAACGTCAAGGCCCACAGCCTCATTCACCGGCGCTGCGGGACGAGTTTCATCATCTTTGTCCTTTTGGTGAGCATCTTCATCTTTAGCTTTTTTGGTAGGCCGCCTTTCTTGCAACGTGTTGGCCTGCACCTCCTCTTGCTGCCGGTTGTAGCCGGAATCTCTTATGAGATCATTCGGCTCGCCGGCCGAAAAAATGCCCCATGGTTCATTCGCGTCATCTCGTTGCCCGGAATGTGGACGCAGCGCCTCACGACGCGGGAGCCCGTGGACGACCAGATCGAGGTCGCCATTCAGTCCCTTCACGCCGTGCTGCAGAAGGATCAGGCGGAGTCGACGGGCGCGGACGGGGCACACGTCGTCGTTTCCTGACGGCGCGTCAATCGATTCGGGGCCGATAGGGTCGACGAGATCGGCCCCATTCTTTTTGTTTGGGAGCGCGAGTGATCGATGATTGAAAAACTCGAAGCGATCGAGGAACGATACGAAGAAATAACCCAAAAACTGAGCGACCCGCAGGTCATCAGCGACCAGCAACAGTTTCAGAAGTTGGCTAAGGCGCACTCCGACTTGAGCGATGTCGTGGAGACGTTTCGAACGTACCGCAAGGTCGAACAAGAGCTGCGCGATACCCGTGCGATGCTCGCCGAGGGCCTTGACGCCGAAATGAAGGAGCTGGTCGAGGAGGAGCGCCGGCGGCTCGAGGCGGAGGCGGCTCGACTAGAAAGCGAGTTGAAAAGACTTCTCCTGCCCAAAGACCCAAATGACGAGAAGAACGTGATCGTCGAAATCCGTGGTGGAACGGGCGGCGATGAGGCCGCCCTTTTTGCCGGCGATCTGTTTCGGATGTACAGTCGGTACGCGGAGCGCCAGGGCTGGCGCATTGAGCTCTTGAGTGGGAACGCGACGGAGCTTGGTGGATTCAAAGAAGTCATCTTCATGGTTCACGGGAACGGCGCTTACAGTCGCTTGAAGTTTGAAAGCGGCGTGCATCGCGTTCAGCGCGTGCCGACCACGGAGGCGGGTGGGAGAATTCACACGTCGACGGCGACGGTCGCGGTGCTGCCTGAGGCAGAAGAAGTCGAGCTCGAGATCGATCCGAACGAAATCCGAGTCGACGTGTTCCGCTCGAGCGGTCCCGGAGGGCAAAGCGTCAACACGACGGACTCCGCGGTCCGCATCACCCACGTGCCGACGGGACTTGTCGTCTCATGTCAAGACGAAAAGAGCCAGCACAAGAATAAAGAGAAGGCCTTGCGGATTTTGCGGGCTCGGCTGCTCGACAAACTGCAGCAAGAGCAGGCCCAGGCGATGGCTGCCGAGCGAAAGGGCCAGGTGGGCACGGGCGATCGCAGCGAGCGGATTCGCACCTACAATTTCCCGCAAGGGCGCGTCACCGATCACCGCATCGGCCTTACGCTGCATCAGATCGATTCGATCCTAGATGGCGAGCTGCAACCGCTCATCGACGCGCTGGCAGAGCGCGACCAGGCCGATCAGTTGAAGGAGTTGTAAGTCGTGTCGCGGCTTCGGACCGTGCTCGACGTCGTCCAACTCGCCACAGGGCACCTGCAGGCGAGCGGCGCTTCATCCCCGCGGCTCGACGCCGAGGTGCTCCTTGGGCATGTGCTCGGACTCGAGCGAATTCAGCTTTACGTTCAGCACGACCGCCCGCTCGATGCGAAAGAGCTGGAGGCTTATCGGGCCGTCACCGCCCGCAGGGCCAAAGGGGAGCCCGTCGCTTATATCGTGGGCGAACGAGAGTTTTACTCACGATCATTTAAGGTGGACAAGCGAGTCCTCGTGCCTCGGCCCGAGACGGAGCTCTTGGTCGATACAGCGCTCGAGCAGCTTCGCACGAGGTTTCCGAGCGAGGAGCAGCTCGAGATTGCGGACATCGGGACCGGATCGGGCGCTATTGCCGTGACCATCGCATGCCTCGAGGAAAGGGCGCGATTGATCGCTACCGATGTGAGCCCGCAGGCCCTCGAGGTTGCGGCATTCAACGCAGAGCGCCACGGCGTCCGTTCCCGCGTCAAGATGCTACCTGGGGATTTGTATGCGCCGCTTGCGGGTAAGCGCTTTCACGCCATCGTTTCCAACCCACCGTACATCAAGGAGTCGGAGTACCTCGACCTCGCGCCGGACGTGCGGGACTACGAGCCCCGCGGGGCCCTGGTTGCAGGAGAAGATGGCCTTGTCGTCATTCGCCGACTGATCCAAGGCGCGCCGGAGCATCTCGCGGCGGGTGGGCCGATCTTGCTTGAAATCGGTTGGGAGCAAGGCAGGGCCGTTCGCGAGATTGCGCAAGCGTGCGGCCTTGTGTGCGCGCAAATCGTGCAGGACCTCGAAGGACGAGATCGGGTAGCGGTGATCGAGGTCCCGGAAGGTAGCGGCGCGTGAAGACGCTCTACTTGCGCGTTCAAACCCCTCACCCCGAGGATCCGGCGATCCAGGCATGTGTCCGTGTATTAAGACGCGGGGGACTGGTCGCGTTTCCGACGGAGACGGTGTACGGTCTTGGCGCCGATGCGCTCGAGCCTGAGGCGGTCGCCAAGATATTCAAGGCCAAAGGTCGTCCGGCGGACAATCCCCTGATCGTGCACGCGGCCGACGCCGATCGTGCCTTTGAGCTTGCTTCGGACGTTCCTGGCGAAGCTCGCCGCCTCGCCGACGCATTTTGGCCCGGCCCGCTGACGATGGTTCTGCCCAGAGCGGACCACGTCCCGCTCGAGACCACCGCGGGCCTTGACACGGTTGCAGTGCGCGTGCCGGCGCACGCGGTCGCGCTGGCGTTCCTCGTTGCGTATGGCTCCCCGATTGCAGCTCCAAGCGCCAACGTTTCCGGTCGCCCAAGCCCGACCAAAGCCTCGCACGTCCTCCAAGACTTGGACGGCAAGATCGATGCTGTGCTCGATGGGGGACCGACGGGCGTCGGTGTCGAGTCGACGGTCCTCGATGTGACGGTGCGGCCCCCACGCATCCTGCGGCCGGGCGGTGTGACCGAGGAGGCTTTGACGAAAGCGCTGGGCGCCGTCACGGGGCCGTCCAAAGCGCCACATGGCGAGACGGACATAAAAGAAGCGCGTTCGCCCGGAATGAAGTATCGCCACTACGCTCCCAAAGCAGAAGCGGTCGCGGTCCACGGCTCACCCGCCGATGTTGCCCGAGCGCTTACAAACCTTCGAAATGTGCAAAGAAAATCGAAGCCGGGCTTCTTGATTTCACGCGAGACGCTTCGGCTTGCCCGGTGGTCCGAATCGGATCCCACCGTCTATGTCTTAGGACAGCGCACGGACGTGGAAGAGGCGGCTCGCCGATTTTACGACGGGCTTCGGCAACTCGATCACGCCGGAGTCGCAGAGATCTATATCGAAGCGTATCCCGCCGTCGGTCTGGGTGTTGCGCTTTACGACCGCCTGGTGCGCGCCACACAAGGAAAGGCACTCGATGCCGCAGCATACTTGCGCTCGCTTTGATGCTTGCCTTGAGCGTGCCGGCGCGGCAGGCGTATTTTAGCGCCCCGCGGGCACGTGGCTGTCTCGTTCGGCGGCCTTGACGAAGCTCTTCTCCGTGCCGACGTATCCGCACTTATCGCACCGAACGTCGAGGTCGAGCCGCCCGTCCCGGTGGGTGAGCGTCGTGAGCTCGTCCGACTGAAACTGCGTAATTCCCGACGTTGGATCTTTGTGCACTTCCTGCGCCATCTTGAAGATTAGTTCAAAGCGCGTGCGGTTTCCTTTGCACACCGGACATAGATACGGTCGACTCAAATTGGCTCGCGCTCCCTTTTGCCCGATTTCTCCGAGGACAACACTATCCCGCCGCTCGTCTTCGTGTCGTAGGGCCGTTAATCCGATCCATCGCGGCTCACCCTTCATAACGTTCCTTTGTTGGCAGCGCTTAATCCGTTTCTCATGGCATGCCGCACCGTTCCATATAATGGAGTGATCTGCCCGGCGAACGATTCCACGATTAGGGGGCCGCCCATGGGCACACTGGAGGTTGTCTTCCTGGCGCTCGCACTGGGGGCCGACTGTTTTTCAGTCTGCATCGGCTTGGGCATGGAGCGGAGCGACGATCGCAGACTGCTGAAACTGAGCGCTCTACTCGGTCTAGTACAGTCCTTTCTATTTGTAGTGGGGTACCAATCGGCGGCCGCCATTCATGCGCTCTTGCATATTTCGGGCGTCTTCGAAGGCATAATTGGCACGTGGCTTCGAGCAGAGAGCCCCGCCGAGATGCACGATCGGGTGCACGTGCTCCTATCGATCGGGGGAGCGTTGGCGCTGGCGCTCGTCGGCGCCAACATGATCGCCTCGAGCGTCGAAAAGGCGCCGGGACTGCGCTTTCAAGTGCGAAAGGGGCGGATCGGCCTCCTTGTCGTGGCGGTAATGGTCAACGTCGACTCGATTACAGCGGGGCTCGGACTTGGCATGGTGGGTGGCGTCCGCCTCACTGAGGTCGCCATACTCATGGCGCTCGTCGGGGCAGGGATGGCGTGGCTCGGTCTTTCGGCCGGTCGCAGAATCGGCGGCCTTGCCGGACGGTACGCGCAACCCACCGGGGGCGCAATCCTCGTCGTGATCGCGGCAAAGGTCCTTTTGGCGGACGTTTGGTGACGAGGAGAAGGAGGGATGGCGCGCGCTCCCGTGGAAGTGAGGCCTAAGCTAATGAACGCTCCGGAGTGTGGTACTTCTTGCGCGGCATTCGAGTGCTCTTTGTGTGTACGGGCAATACCTGTCGCAGCCCCATGGCGGCGGGCCTTTTTCGCGCCCTAGTCAAAGAGAGCCCCGCGCTTGGCAACGTGCGCGTCGATGTCGACTCCGCCGGCCTCGCTGCCGGAGTCGGTTCGCCGGCAGCGGTGGAAGCAGTGGAAGCCATGCGTTCCAGAGGCGTCGATATCTCTGGACACGAGGCGCGCGCCGTCGGCGACGACACCCCACAGTACGATCTCATCCTTACGATGACGGAAGAGCACAAGGCTCAAATTCTTCTCCGGTACCCGGAATGTGCCGCGAATGTTTTCACACTCAAAGAGTATGCGCGAGCCGAAGGCTCGAAAAATATCTCGGATCCCTTTGGCTTAGGGGACGAGGCGTACCAAAAGGCGCTGGATGAAATCGAGCGAGCGGTTCGAGGAGCTGTCCGGCGCCTGGCTCAAGACTGGAGCTAGCGCTGTAGAGAGGGACGTGAACCCCGGTGAAAGTTGCCATCGGATGTGACCATGCAGGTATCGACTTAAAATCTTCCGTGCTCGAGGTGCTCGACGAATACGGCGCGCACGTGATCGATTTGGGTACAAACGAGCGCGAATCCGTCGACTATCCGGATTACGGCGCCGCCGTCGCACGCGCCGTTGTCTCCGGTGAGGCCGATCTCGGCGTCGTGCTCTGCGGGACGGGCATCGGCATCTCCATTGCTGCAAACAAAGTGGTCGGCGCGAGGGCTGCCCTTTGTCACGATACCTTTTCGGCTCGCATGAGCAGAGAGCACAACGATGCCAACATCCTGGCAATGGGAGCTCGGATCGTGGGGCCCGGCCTTGCTCAAGAGATCGTCCGGGCATGGCTCGGAGGGTCGTTTGCCGGCGGCCGGCACCAACGAAGAGTCGAGAAGTTGGACCAATTGGACCGGGCTCGTGAACTGAATGGATAATGTGATCGTCTCCCGTCACCCTTTGATTCAAGACAAGCTCGGACGGCTCCGCGATGTGCGCACCGAGGCGAGCGCCTTTCGTTCGTTGGTGCGACAGCTTGCGCTCCTCATGACGTACGAAGCGACTGAGGACCTCAAGACCGATGAAGTCGAAGTGCAGACTCCGCTCGCCACCGCTCGCGTGCACACGATCGCCCGGCGCGCCATCTGCATCGTCCCCGTCTTGCGGGCCGGCCTTGGAATGGTCGAAGGAATGCTGGAATTGCTTCCACACGCCGCAGTCGGCCACATCGGCGTGGAGCGAAATCCCGAGACGCACCTGCCCAGCGAGTACTACTGCAAGCTGCCTGAGCCGGTGCGCGACTACCAATTTATCATCGCGGATCCGATGCTTGCCACAGGAGGGTCGGCGACGTGGGTCGTCGATGCGATTAAAAAGCGCGGCGCTCAAGACATCAGGCTAGTCGCGCTCATCGCCGCACCTGAGGGCATCCACCGCGTTCAGGCATCCCATCCCGACGTGCGCATCCATGTCGCCGCGATCGACGAGCGGCTCGACGAAAACGCCTATATCGTGCCAGGATTGGGCGATGCAGGCGACAGGCTCTACCAGACCTCGCATTGACATCGTTTTTCGACTTCTTCTACAATGGGACAAGAGTCGACAAAAGGAGTTATGCGGATTTGTACCTTATCGCGTTCTGCGTAGCGCTCGTTGCCGCGCTGCTTTTGACGCCGGTCGTCCGGCGTCTCGCGCTGCGCACGGGCCTGGTTGATATGCCCGGCGAGCGGCGGTTGCACGCGGCGCCTCTGCCGCTTGGCGGCGGCGTTGCGATCTATGCGGCGTTTTGGCTGGCGCTGCTCGCGGCGTACCCGCAGCCAAACGAGTTATTGGGTCTGTTTGTCGCGACCACGGCGCTCCTCTTGGTCGGCCTCGTCGACGATTATTATGAACTTCGTTGGTATTCAAAGCTTTTGGGACAACTGGTCGCTGCGGGCCTTTTTGTCGCGCTCGGCGATCGCATCGAATTTGTCACCCACCCGATCACGGGCGACGTCGTTTACATAGGCTGGTGGGGCGTGCCGCTCACCATCCTATGGCTCATCGCCTTTGTAAACGTGGTCAACTTGATCGATGGGCTCGACGGCTTGGCGGCAGGTGTGTCGGCGATCGGCGCCATTCCGCTCTTTGCCCTCGCCCATCAGTTGGGCCGATACGACGCCGCCGTCATGACGGTCGCTTTGGCCGCCGCCGCCATCGGCTTCCTGCGCCACAACTTTCATCCGGCCAGGATCATTATGGGTGATACCGGGGCGATGTTCCTCGGATTCACACTGGCGGCGATCAGCGTCGGGGGTGCTTTGAAAGGTCCGGCCACGCTCGCGTTCGTGGTACCGATCCTCGCACTCGGGCTGCCGATTCTCGATACGGCGCTCTCGATCGTGCGCAGGGTAGCAGCAGGGCGGCCTTTTTACGCGCCGGACAGCGGTCACTTGCACCACCGCCTTCTTGACATCGGACTCAATCAAAGGCAGGCCGTATTGACCTTATACGCCGTGAGCTCGTTTCTTGCCGCCGCAGCCGCCGTAGTCTCCGGCTCGAAGGCGTTTACAAGTCTACTGGTGGGCCTGGCGTTGGTTTGCGGAATTCTCTTATTTGTCGGCTCGACGATCCGAACCGACGTGGAAGGAACGCGTGGGGTATGAACCGCATCAAGAGCATGATAGTTTTCGGCACTCGACCCGAGGCGATCAAGTTGGCGCCCGTCATCCGCGCCCTAGAGAGCGATGAGCGCTTTGACGTGCGCGTGGCGGTCACCGGGCAGCATCGTGAGATGCTCGACCAGGTGTTGGACGTCTTTGGCATCCGTCCCCATCACGACCTCAACCTGATGCGACATGGGCAGACGCCGGGCGATATCGTGACGGGGGTGCTCAAGGACCTCGACCCGATCCTCGAAAGCGAACGGCCCGATATCGTCCTCGTACACGGCGATACGATCTCAACATTTGCTGCTTCGCTCGCCTCATTCTTCCGCAAAGTCCCCGTCGCCCACGTCGAAGCGGGCCTGCGTACGGACGATCCGTACGATCCGTTCCCCGAAGAGATGGATCGACGGCTGACCGGCGTGCTCGCACACGTGCACTTTGCTCCGACGCCCAGAGCCAAGGCAAACCTACTGAGCGAAAATGTGGACCCGGAAAGGATTTACCTCACCGGGAACACTGTGGTGGACGCGCTGCTAGGGACCGTGCGAGACGAGTATGTATTTGACGATCCGAGCCTAGAGGCGGCCGTCTCTTCCGGGCGCCGGATCTTGCTTGTCACGACGCATCGACGAGAGAACTTAGGCGAGCCGATGAGGCGAATTTATCGGGCGTTTCGAGAGCTTGTAGATGCGTTCGACGATGTCGAGATCGTCTTTGCCGTTCATAAAAACCCAGCGGTGCGCAAGCTAGCCGAGGAGATGTTGGGCGGAGTCGAGCGCATTCGCCTCATCGAGCCACCGGGATACAGGGAGTTCGTGCACTTGTTGGCTGCATCCACGCTGGTGCTCACGGATTCCGGCGGCCTCCAAGAGGAGGCGCCGTCGCTTGGAAAACCCGTTCTCGTCCTGCGGGAGACGACAGAGCGGCCGGAAGGGGTCGAAGCGGGCACTTCAGTGCGGGTAGGCACACAGACTGAGCGCATCGTCCGCACCGCGGCGAGTCTGCTCACGGATCCCGATGCGTACGGAGCCATGGCCAAAGCCGTCAATCCATATGGCGACGGAGAGGCGTCGACGCGTGTGAAGGAGGCGCTCCTCCACACATTCGAAATGGGCCCTAGACCTGCGGATTTTAGGCCTTTTAGCACGGAGAAACCAATGTTGCAAAGGCCAAATTGATACTTTATAATGTTAGCCGTGCTACGGCGACGGCACGCTCTTCCTAGGGCCGCGTTGTGACGAACGCGCCTCCAGACGGGAAGGGGTGGTCCGTAAGTTGAGCAAAGGAATGTTTGAGTACGCCAAACACGGGAGTATCGGCATCTCGTGGGTGCTCACGTCGATAATCTACTTCTATCTTGGGTACAAGGGCGGCTCGTATTTGGATGCTCGGCTGGGGAGTTCGCCCGCGTTTTTGCTCGTAGGCTTGATCGGGGCGATGGCGCTCAGCATACGGAGCATGGTGTCCTTGGTTCTTGCTATCACATCGGGGAGAGGTGCGCCGGATGACGGGGCGAGCCGCGTTACGGATCGTGAAAGTCGTAACAAGTCGACGCAGGAAACCGATGATCCCCAGAGAAAGGGACGACCGTGAGTCAAACTGTGGTTGAGCGGTATACACTCCGCCGACTTCGCTCCATCGGATTGATCGCCGCCGCTTGTGCGGTGATTGCCTGGTGGATTGGGTATCCCCAGATGGCTTGGGGCGCGATCGGCGCGGCGCCGATTGCCATGTTCAACTACCTGATCGTGTACCGGGTAGTTCACGAGGCCGAGCGCGAAAAGTCCAAGGGGCTGCGCGGGATACTGCTCACGACGCTCGCCAGGCTCGCCATATCGCTCTTGACGCTTTGGGCGGCATCGCGATTTGGCATTGAAGTCATGCTTGGGGCATTGGCTGCGCTGGTCTCCGAAATGCTTTCGTACACCGGAGACACCGTGCGCGCGATTATCTCGCTAAAGAGGGGATAGGTAATGGAACAGAAGATCCAGGCGCTGATTGATGTCCTGCCGCACATGATTCGCCAAGAGGTCTTCCACATCGGGCCCATCCCGGTGACGAGCACCGTCGTGAACACGTGGGTGGTCATGGCGATCCTGTTTGCCACCGTGTTCCTGCTCACGCGCCGACTGAGCGACAAGCCGCGCGGGGCCCAGACGCTTCTGGAGATGGCGATCGGGTTCTTTTACTACCTGATCGACGAGGGACTCGGCAAGGCGGGCAGGAAGTACCTGCCGATCGTCGGCACGCTCTTCATATTTATTCTGTTCCTCAACTTGTCGTGGTTCATTCCCAATATGGTGCCTCCGACGACGGATCTGATGACGACTGCCGGACTTGCGATCACGACGATCGTCATCGTCCAGATCATGGGTATCCGCGAGCAAGGCGTGGGCGGATATCTCAAGAACTTCGCCAGGCCGATTCCATTTATGCTTCCTCTCAACATCCTTGAGGAGTTCGTCAAGCCCTTCTCGCTTGCGATCCGACTTTTCGGCAACTTGTTCGGCGAGAAGATGGTCACGTCGATCTTCTTCATCTTGGTTCCTTTTCTCGTTCCGATTCCGCTCATGGCGCTCGGAGTGCTGATGGGGACCATTCAAGCGTTTATTTTTACCCTGCTCACGGTTACGTACCTGGCCACTTCGACGCAGGGCCACTAACCGGTTCACGAGTAGGGAAATACCGGGATCAGCGCTTGTGGTGCCACCCAACTGCAATCCTGGGAGAATGAACGCGAGCTAAGTAGCGAGCAAAGCGCGTAGAAGGGAGGAACGACCGTGGAACTCATAGCAGTAGCCTTGGCCATTATCATTCCCGCTGTTGGTTCAGCCATCGGTCAGGGGTGGGCGGCTTCGGCGGCACTCCAGGGGATCTCGAGGCAGCCGGAAGCGTCAGGAGACATCAGGACTACACTCCTGATCGCGCTGGCATTTAGTGAAGCATTGACGCTCTTTGCCTTCGTGGTTTCCATCCTGATCTGGATCAAGGTGTGACCTAAAGAGAGCGTATTGGTTTGGTCGGGGGCATGTGTGGGAGTCGGGGTTCTCGATTCCCACACAACGCCCGCACGAGTCGACGTACCTTGGACGGTGGCACGGCCATGAGCAAATGGATTTGCGACTTGCTTAGCCTTGGCGGTCCGAGGACGGTGGAGTTTCGCATCAATTCTCTTTGAAACGAGAGGTGACGGGGATGCTCGTCAACTTGACGTTCGCGGCCGCAGCAGGGGGAGCCGCCAATCCCGTTTCGATCGACTGGTGGACGCTTGTCCTACAATCTTTAAACCTTCTCATTGTTATGGGCGGCCTCTACATCCTGCTCTTCAAGCCCGTCGCCCAGATCATGAGGCGCCGGGAGGAGAGCATCGAAAGCCAAATCTCCGACGCCGCTACGGCCAAAGAAGAGGCTGAAAAGTTGCTCGCCGAGTACAAGGCGCAACTTCAGTCGGCCAAGGCGGAGGCCCGGGAGATCGTGGAGAAGGCCGTGAAAGACGCCGAGGAGTACGGCAAGCAGCGGCGCGCCGAAGCGGACGCGGAGGCGCAAGCCGTATTGAGCAAGGCCAAACAGGACATCCAGCGTGAGCGTGAGCTTGCCTTGACTGCGATTCGAGACGAGGTCGCAACGCTGGCCGTCGCTGCGGCATCAAAGGTCCTCGGCAGAACGATTACCCAAGAAGATCACGAAGAGCTCGTGAGGGATTTCGTCAACAAAGCGGGGGAGCTTAATTGAGAAGCCGAAAGCTTGCCCGCCGTTACGCGACCGCACTTGGCGAACTTGCGGTGGAGCGCGGCAACCTCGACGTGGTCGAGCAGGATCTGCGAGCGTTCCAGCAAGTCTTCGGCGAGCAACCGGCCTTTCGCCGCGTGATCGAGAGCGAGAACGTGACCCGAGAAGAGAAGATCCGCATTGTGCGAGAGGCTTTTACCGACCGCCTGTCGCCCTTAGCCCTCAACTTCCTGCTTCTCGTCATCAGCAAGCGGCGCGAGGACGCGCTCTTTGATATGCTCGATGAGTTTTTTGCGTTCGCTGATGAAAAACGAGGCGTCGTCGAGGTCGAGATCTCCGCGGCGCACGCTTTGTCTGAAGACCAATCACGCGCGATCAGTGAAAAGCTTTCACAGGTGACTGGGAAGGAAGTACGGCTCACCACCCGGGAGGATGGCGATCTGATCGGGGGGCTCGTCGCGCGCATTGGTGACCTGGTGATGGATGGCAGTGTGCGATCGCGGCTAGCCCGCTTGGGAGAGCAGTTGAAGAGAGCGCAGCTCAACTAGGACGCATCAACCGACACGAGGTGATACGAATGGCAATTCGACCCGATGAAATCAGCGCCATTCTGAAACAGCAAATCGAAGGGTTTGAAGCCGACGTACAAGTCGAGAGCGTCGGCACGGTCGTCATGGTTGGCGACGGCATCGCCCGCATCTACGGACTCGACGATGCAATGGCCGGCGAACTGCTCGAGTTTGAGAACGGCGTCTTCGGCATGGCGCTCAACCTCGAGGAGGACAACATCGGCTGCGTCATCATGGGGCCGTACTCCGACATTCGCGAAGGAGACACGGTAAAGCGGACCGGTCGCATCGTGCAAGTGCCCGTTGGCGAGGCGCTGATCGGACGAGTCGTCAACCCGCTTGGCCAGCCCCTCGACGGCGGGGGTCCCATCGAGACCGATCGGTTTCGACCGATCGAGGCCGTAGCGCCCGGCGTCATCGACCGCCAAAACGTTAAAGAGCCTTTGCAGACGGGGATTAAGGCGATCGACGCCATGATCCCGATCGGGCGTGGACAGCGCGAGCTGATCATCGGCGACCGACAGACGGGTAAGACGGCGGTCGCGATCGACACGATCCTCAACCAAAAGGGTCAAGACGTCATCTGCATCTACGTCGCGATCGGGCAAAAGGCTTCGACCGTCGCAGGCATCGTCGACGTCCTCAAGCGTCATGGCGCCATGGATTACACGATCGTGGTCTCGGCCACGGCGTCGGAGCCCGCTCCGCTTCTTTATATCGCCCCGTATTCCGGCTGCGCCATGGGCGAGGAGTTCATGTACAACGGAAAGCACGTGCTCGTCGTCTACGACGATCTGTCGAAGCAGGCAGCCGCGTACCGAGAGCTCAGCCTCTTGCTTCGCCGCCCACCCGGCCGCGAGGCGTTCCCGGGCGACGTCTT
>CAYRIY010000027.1:29606-38206 GCA_964424335.1 uncultured Clostridia bacterium | reverse complement strand
AGTGTGAGTGCGCGTGCGAGTCGGAGCACGAAGCCGAGTGCGAGCATGAGGCCGAGCACGAGTAATTGCCTGACGGGCTCTTTAAAACGCAAACTGGCGCCCGAGAGCAAGGCAATGTGACGGGGAGGTAGGCACTCGAGAATGAGGCGAAGCGACGAAAAGCAAACGTCGCCCACTTGCCGACCCGACCGCGTCGCTCGCCGTGCGATGAGCGATGCAAGATCAAGAGGCCAAAGTCAAAGGCCAACCAGGCCTAAAGGGTCGCAAGTGGGCGACAAATGGTAATTAGTACAACCTCAGTCCGACCCGATGACCGGATTTTCGAGCGCTCCGATCCCCTCGATCTCCGCGACCATCGTGTCGCCGGGCCTTAGAAAGCGCGGCGGCTTTTTCGCCATTCCGACGCCCGGCGGGGTGCCCGTGGAGATGACATCGCCCGGACGCAGTGTGAACAGCTTGCTAAAATACGCAACAAGTTGCGGAATCTTAAAGATCAGATTTGAGGTGTTCGAGTCTTGCACGAGTTCGCCGTTTAGCGCCAAAACGATGCGCAGGTTGTGTGGATCCTCGATCTCGTCTTTGGTGACGACCCAAGGTCCCATCGGCGCGAAGGTGTCGAGCGCCTTGCCCTTCACCCACTGGCCGTCTTGAAACTGCAGGTCTCGTGCGGAGACGTCGTTGACGATCGTGTAACCAAAGACGTGGTCCATCGCTTCGTCTTCGGAGACGTTTTTCGCTGCTCGACCGATCACGACGGCAAGCTCGACCTCGTAATCGACCTGCTCGGTAACATCGGACGGCGGCAACACGACGGCAGCGCCCGGACCCACGATCGAGCTTGCGTACTTGGAGAAGAAAATCGGCTGCTTGGGCGGCTCCATCCCCGACTCTTTTGCATGGTCGAGGTAGTTGAGGCCGACGGCCACGATCTTTTCAGGATTTAGGATCGGCGCGTAGATCCCCACTTCGCTAAAACTATAGATCATGCGGCTTTCGCTGGGATCGTCGCCGTCTTCGCCGCGCTCCTGCGCATACTGAACCGCCGCCCGAATCTGTGCGATCGCAGGCTCGCCCCGCTCGATCAGATTGCGCAGGTCTCCCGGGATCAGCGCGTCCGCAAGCTCTTTGGGGTGGCCTTCGCCGCCACCGGCAAAACGCGCGGCCAGCGCGGCGCGGATATCGATGATTTTGCCGTCCTTGTGAACCCCGACGCGGCGCGCGCCGTTGTGCACAAACGTCACAAACTGCAGTGCAATCACTTCCTTATCAATATTAAACAAGCCGCTCTCCACTTTGTCGCGCCGGATGGCAATTCCTGCCCTAATGTGCGTTCATATACGGTTCCCCGGCCAGCGCAACGAAAGAGGCCGACCAAAGCTTTGCGCTAAGGCGGCCTCTTTCTTCGCGGGGGATTTTGTATTTCACCACAATTATGTGCAATAGATATGGCCGGATCGTGAACAATATGTGAAGATTTGTTGAAACCTTGCCCAAAACAGGAGGAGCGGGGCCATAATTCATAAACAGGAACAAGGCGACTTACATCGTCATGCGCAAAAGGACCAAGAGGCCCTTTTCGTAGGGGGAAACCGGAACATGTCCTCCCGCCGCGGCATCTCGTTATTGCTCGTCTGGGGAAGTTTTTATCAACAGTTGGCGTGGGCGCCCATCCTGGTCGTCTTTGCGACGGCCGCCGGCGATCCGGGGATCTTAGCCGTTGCGGCAAGCGCGTACAGCCTGACGAACATGTTCGGCAATCTTTCATTCGGCATCCTTGCCGATCGATACGGCCGGCTTGCGGTCGCAGGGTACGGATTTGCGGCCATGGCGTTGACCTCCGCCCTTCACCTGTCCGCCTCGACCCCGGCGCTCCTGGTCGGGGTCCGCCTGTTGCACGGCCTTGCTGCAGCAGCGGTCGCCCCCGCCGCCTTTGCCGCCCTGGCGGAAGGCATCCCGCGCGAACGTCGGGGCGAGACCATGGCCCGCGCTGGGCTTGTCATCGCTCTGGCCAGCATGTTGGCTCCGCCGATCACCGGCATTTTGGAATCCAGATACGGCGTGGCGATCCCTGTCTGGACGATGGCCGCGGGCCTACTTGCGATTGGAATCGCCGCGCTCTTTGCGGCGCGCGGCGCCACAGCAACGCCGCGCCCACACAAGCAGGCGCCCGCTCAAGAATCCACTGCCCCTGATCCGAGCGACTCGAGCGACTCGAGCGAAAGCGCGGAGCGAACCGCTCCGTTCAATCTCAGGCTGATCGGCGCATCCACGCTGGCGGGATTTGCCGTGATGTTCGCTCAAAACGTGCTCTTTTACGCGTTTCCGTTGAAAGGCGACCAACTTGGGCTCAAGACGTCGATCATCGGCGCGCTCTTCAGCGCTTTTGCGGTGGGGGCGCTCGTTGCGTTCGTCCCGCCCATGTCGAGGATCGCAGACCGACGCGGCCGGCGGATTCCCCTCGTGCTCGGCCTTGCGCTCGCGTCATTTGGCCTCGCGACGATCGGCCTGTCCTCGAGCCTGCCGCTTATCGTGCTGGGGATGCTCGTGTACGGCCTTGGATTTGGGTTGATCTTCCCGGCCGTCAGCGCGCTGAACGCCGACGCTTCCTCGCCCGAAAAGCGCGGCGCCGCCTTCGGAATGTTGACGGCGGCGTTCTCGGCGGGCGCCATCGTCGGGCCTCTGGTCACCCAGGGCCTCGAATCGGTCATGTCGCCCTTTGTCACGTGCGCCCTTTTGATGCTGATAACGGTCGCCGTGCTCTCGTGGCTCCTATCTTCAAAGGCGACGCCAACCACCCTCTCCCGATTGCCCCGTTAGCGGGCGTTCGGCGACAGGGGGAGCCGGAGCAAGACTTCCGTTCCGTGGCCCGGTTCGGCGTGGATCGACAGGTGGCCTCCGATGCCCTCGGCGCGCCGACGCATGTTGTCAAGGCCCAGGTGTTCACCCGCGGAGCCCTGGGGCGCCTCGCTCGGGTCAAAGCCGACGCCGTCGTCTGCGACCGAGAGGTTGATCGCCCGCTCATCTCGGACGAGCGTGATCTTGATCTCAGACGCCTTGGCGTGGCGCGTTGCGTTGCTCACTGCTTCTCGAATGATCAGCAAGATGTTCTCGATCGCCTCGCCGGAGACGATGCCTGCCTCGATCGCCTCGGCGCGCAAACGGACAGGCACCCGGGCCTCCCGCTGCAACTGCCTGACCAGGAGGCGGATTTGCTCGTCCAGGGAGACGTCTTCATTCGGCGTCTTGAGATTCATGATGTACCCGCGCACGTCTTTGATCGCCGTGTTGAGCGAGTTCATGATCGACTTGATTTCCTCTTTCGCAGTCTCCTTGGACGTATCGAGGCTGAGCAGCACGCCTTCGAGTCCTAGGCCGAGCGCATACAGCGTCTGAATGATGCCGTCGTGCAGGTCTCGCGCGATGCGCACGCGCTCGTCGAGGACCGCCCGCACGCGCCTTGCCTCGTCGATCCTGCGCTGAAACTCCTCGTCAAATACTTCCATGCTAATCGTGATGAAAATCGCCATGATGGCTCCGCTGATCCCTGTGAGGAGCCGGGCCGGAATCCCCGTGCTTGCGAAAAACCACGCGTCGTTGATGATGCTGGCTGGAAAGACTCCGATTTCCGGCACAATGATCCCGGCGGCAAAGGCGTGCAAGGCCATCGACAAGCCTACCCAGCGAAGGTGCGGCACCGAGTTATCGAGGCCGAGCGAACGCAGCTCATTTTGTTGGAGGTGAAGCGCCCAGGCGACGATCATCGAGCCCGCAAAGGCAAAGCCGTACAGGTACATCACCTGGAAAGGACGGAAGGATTCGGGGCTGCGCACCGGATCGACCACCCCGGAAAAGATGGCGACCACGAGCGCGAGGAGCCATGCGCCGTAAAGGATCGGCACAAGCCTCGGCAGCCAGTAGAGGTCATGGCGCGTGTCGGCCGCGAGCCGGCATCCAAAGTAAAGCAAAAACGCATAGGAGAGCGCCGTCACGGCGATGTCGAGCACCCAGAGAACTCCTGTGATCTCTGCGGAGAGGACTTCCTCTTGGATCGGTAGGAATAGGCTGCCCCAGTCTCCGAAGGCGTTCAATACGCCAAACACACCAAGCCAGCGCAAACTCTTGGCGAGCGTCAAGTCGCTCCACCGCTTGCTCTTTAGCAAGACCGCAAATCCTAGGAGGAAAAAGACGAGGCCGTGTGCGAAGTTGAGGACGATTTGATTCGCCTCGAGCTCGAAAATGGTCCTGAGTGCGTTCAAATCTTGTCGCCCGGCTCCTCTTTGCCCGTGAGCCCGTGCCGCACCGCAAAGGCGGCCGCCTCGGCTCTGTTGGAGAGACCAAGTTTGGCCAGGATGTTGCTCACGTAGTTGCGGACCGTCTTCTCACTTAGGAAAACTTCCTGTGCAATCTCCTTGTTGGTCTTTCCTTCCGAGATCAGCTCGAGGAGGCGGCGTTCCTGATCCGTGAGCGGCTCAGGAAGATCGCCGAGGGGATCTTTGGAGCGCATCCGCTCGAGCACCCGTTGCGTCGTGCTCGGATCGAGCAGCGCTCCCCCTGAGTGAACCGTGCGAATCGCCTTGACGAGGTCGTCCGAACCGACTTGCTTTAGGACATACCCGGCGGCGCCCGCCATCACCGACGCATAAACCGCCTCGTCGTCGGTGTAAGATGTCAACATGATCACCTTGATCTCCGGGTATTTGGCCCGAATCGCTCGACAGGCGTCGATGCCGCTCCCGCCGGGCATTCGCACGTCCATGACTACGACATCCGGCGGCGTGCCATCGGCCGCGAGCGCGTCTACCTTGCGGATACTCTCTTCGGCCGAACCCGCCTCACCTACGACTTCGAGGTCCTCGACCCTTTGCAACAACGACCGCAGTCCGATGCGGACCACCTCGTGGTCGTCAACGATCATCACACGTATCATGGGCGTTCGCTCCCTAACAGTCGTCAAAGCACGGTCTTTCGTACGATTTTCTGTCTGGTCGCCGCTAAATCCTGTCGATTCCCTCGGCCATCCCCATGCGGCGCGCCAGGGAACGGGGCTTGTGACGCCGAACCTAAGAGCCGTGACCCAAAGCTGTTTCGTCCATAGCCTATGCGCCGTCCGGAGGGCATCGATTCGTGCACGACATTCTTAAGAATCTCTACTATGTCTCGCTCGTCGCCATGCTCCTGCAGTTTATGGGGCTCTACGAGCCGTTCGCCGTCATTTTCGGGCTCACGCTGCTCTACCTGGCAGGCGCCGAGGTCTTTATGCGCGACGAGATCGACCGGCTCCGCAGGATGTATTCCATCTCCTATCGGCGTCGGCCGGACGTCTCAGCGGCCTTTACGGCCATGACCCTCTGCTTTGGCCTTTACTACCTTTCGAGCGGCCTTCACCTTTCCGGCTTGTTTGGACCCTTGCGCATCTGGATGCTAGGCATTGGGTCGATTGGCGCGCTCTATACCTTTCTCTACCAATACCTGCCCACGGGCCGCGGCGGCCGCCCGAGGAAGCGAAACCTGCGTCCGCTTTGACGGGCGCGGCTTCGTCGCGGGAGGGGGCCACCTGTTTGAGGTTTTTAAGCCACCTGCTTGGCAGGATGACGCCGCTTGGCGCCATCGTCGCATCGATCGCGGCGGTCTTGATGGGGCCGCGCCTTCTTACGCTCCTCTTGTCCCTGGCGCCGGAGCGGTACGTGCCCTCAGCGGGCGTCCAAGTCCCCCTCATGCTCCTTTTGATCGTAGTCTCGTTCGTGGTGGTCACGCAAGCCTTTTTCGCCCTCCACGTCGTGGGTGTGCGGCTGCGGCAGGTCGGGTACGACCGCATCAACGTCCACCGGGCCATCGTGCGTCAAGGTGACCGCGACATCGACGCCTGGATCGATGAGGGCCTCGTGGCGTACGGCTCGATCAACCGCGTCGCCTTGGCGGGGATCCTCTCAGGCCTGCTCCTGCCTTGGCTCACCGTCGTCTTGGGCGGGTACCTCTACAGCCTGGCGACCCATTGGTATGCCGACTCGTTCTTGCGAAGTCTTAGAGGGTCCATCGGTCCGTCGCTTTCCATATCCGACCTTTGGATCCATCTCTTCCTCGGCGCATACGGCGGGATGTTCGCCATAACCAAGAGGGAATCCATGCGCCGAAGGATCTACAGCCCATTCGGCAAGTTCGCATGGTTCTTCCACCCGCACGTGACGGGCACGCTGGTCGGCGCGCTCTTTTTCCTGCTCCTCGGCGCCTTGCCTCAGTCAAGCGACTCCAGGGACATCATCATCATGATCGTCATCATTGCGCCGGTTTGGCTGGCGCTCGGGTTTGCGTTAAACATCTACTTTCACTTTTTCCACAGCCGCCTGCTTCGGCTTCTCTACCTCAAGGACTGGCCTGGAGCCGTGCGCGCCACGACGCGCAGGCTGATCATCGGTCACCTCGACGTCAAAACGCCGTGCAGCATTAGAGCCGACGACGTCAGCGGGCGCGTCCATGTCGATCACTTTCCGGCCGGCAAGGGCTCGACGCGCCTTGTCGAACTCGTCACGAGAATCCCAGGCGTCGAGGGCGTCTTGGTGCAAGAGTACGGCGAGCGTCGCAAAGCCAAGTCGGGAATCCTCACGATCTACACCGGCCTTGGCGACTCGGCCAAACCCGTGCGCATCTTGCAAACGGCTCGCTGGTTTCCGCTTGCGGGCGGGGCCGTCGGCGCCGTCGTCTTTGTCGTCGGGACTGCCGTGATCTTTTTTCGCGGCCTCATCGCGGGCGGCCTTGCATACGCCTTGACGGAGGGTAGCCTCTGGACAGGCCAGGCGCAACTGCTCAAACAGGGCGTCATCGTCGGCGTCGTCGGCTGGGCGATCGGATTTGCGGTGCATCGAGCGGTGCGCGCCACGCTCCAGCGGCGGCTGCCGGGCGAGTTTCGCGCGGCCCTTGCCGAGGCGCGTATCGACATGGCCGACTTTCGACCGGGCGATGTGGACTCCGAAGTCCACGTAACCGCCGACCTCACCCGAGTAGAGGCCATACGCCTATTGGGGCCAATCGCCGCCAAGTACGGCGTAGGCCGCATCCTACTCACGACCTCCGTCGACCTGGGCGACCTCGCCCCAAATGAGAGCGCGGGCTAAGACGACGATCCCACGGGCAGCCCGCCGGCCTCTCCCAGTTTCCAGGCGCGCAGGCACAAAAATACTGGAATCTCCACGTTTACCGGGCGCTGAGCGGTTCGGCGTCGCTTCCTTGGTCGACTGGCCACCACGTCTTCATCCGGCGGAATCTCAAGCAAACGATCGATGAGCAGTCCGAGCTCAGCAAGGCCGTTCACATAGTCTTGAATCGGCCTGTGGAAGCTCGTGAGGGCCGAAGGCGCGCCTTCCTTGGCCACGGGTCGCACCGGCACGGAAAGTGGAGTCATGTACCGATCCACTCTCCGGTACGTGAGTTTGCGCCCTTCATCCCATCCCCACCCGCTCTGGCGAGGCACCCGAAAACAGGGGTGCGTCATGACGATGACCATTCGCCCTCGGGGCTTTAAGGCCCAGGCCGCAGACTTCAGAATGTCAGAAAGGGGACTCATGTCCTGAATGCTGAGCATAAAGATGGCCGCGTCGAACGACTCCGGCTTGATTTGGGGTATCGAGGCAAGGGAAGAAGCGTCACCGAGATAAAAGGCGGCCCCGGGAGCGGCATGCCCCCGGGCAAACTCGAGTAGCTTTGGACTTGCGTCCACCCCGACGTACGCCGCTCCTCGAGACGTGACATGCCTTGCTAGGACGCCCGTGCCGCAGCCGATGTCAAGGACCGAGGAGCCTTTCAAAGGACCAAGGAGGTCCATCGCGGCCGGAATCGCAAGGCGTTTGTGGTGCTCGCTGCCCTCGGCGCCCGCCCACTTCTTGTACCATTTGGCGACAGGGTCCCAACTGGTCGGAGCGGCGGGCGTAGCCGGATCGGCGACGGGGGGCTGAACTTTGTTGCGCACGGTGGAACCTTTACGTCGCGAGCGTTTCGTTGTCATCGGTCGCATCCTTTCTTGTTCGTCGCCAAAGTGCACGAAAACAAAAAAAGGCCACGGTCTCCCGTGTGCCCGCGACTATCGATGGCTCAAACGCTTACGACGCTAGTTTTAATGTGAACGGCAGGGCGCAGGGAAGACGATGGTGGCCATTTTCCGTGCAAACCTGAGTCTCTCTATCACGAGTCCCTGCTCCTTTGATGTAGCGCTTACCTTGAGCTTTCCCTAAAACGGATCATTCTCACTTTAGCACATCCAATTTTAGCGGTCAACGCGAACCCGCCGAAAAACGCCCCGCGTGAATGTCCGCACTCGTCAATTCTCCTGGTATAACATGGGCAAACCGCTGCATACTACCAGTGACCTTGTAGATGCACGTGACCAAGCACGTGCCGACTCATGCCCGTTTGGCCAAATCCAACTGGGATGGAATGCTTTTATGCTGAATTTCTTTGTGAAACTTCTCGCACGGCTGCGATCGGCTTCCAATCAAAGCACGTCGATCGAGGAGGCAGTCGATCGCTCAACCGAGCGCAAGCTAAAAAAGACCCTCGCAGAGCGCCCCGAGTCGGTGCAGACGGGCGCGCTGGACCGCATCGCGCTCGGC
>CAYRIY010000027.1:20074-29506 GCA_964424335.1 uncultured Clostridia bacterium | reverse complement strand
GCGCTGCAAGAGCATGGGGGATGTCCTCGGCGGGATGGCGGAGGGCAAGGCCGCGGTCCTGATCGACGGCGTCCCGGCCGCCATCATGATCAATCTCGTGGGTTTCGACATGCGCGCCGTGGAAGAGCCGATTACAGAAGCTGTCGTCCGAGGTCCCCGAGAGGGAATGACGGAAAATCTCCACACGAACCTTTCGCTGATCCGCCGCCGGATCGCCTCGCCGCTGCTCCGGTTTGAGATGCTCAAGATCGGCCGCTGGACACAGACCAAGGTGGCGATCGCATACATCCAGGGCATCGCACCGGAGGCGCTCGTGGCCGAGGCGCGCCGCAGGTTAGAGCATATCGAAGTCGACGGCGTCATCGATACGAGTTACCTCGAAGAGTTCATAGAGGATACGCCGTACACTGTTTTCCCTCAGGTCCTGACGACCGAGCGGCCGGATTCGGTTACAGCCGACCTCCTCGAGGGCCGGGTGGCGATCTTGAGCAACGGCTCTCCGTTTGCTCTCGTCGTTCCCACCACGCTTTGGTCGCTCATGAATGCGACGGAAGACCACTACCAGCGGTGGGACGGCGCGACCTTCATCCGCCTGCTTCGTTACACGCTCGTCTCCCTCGTGGTCTTGTTGCCGTCCTTTTACGTCGCAGCCACGACCTTTCACCCCGAAATGCTGCCCGCAACCATGCTGATCAGCATCGCGGCGGCGAGAGAAGCGGTCCCATTCTCCTCGTTTGCCGAAGTGTTCTTGATGGAGCTCACCTTTGAGGCGCTGCGCGAGGCGGGAATTCGCCTGCCGCGCCCAGTCGGGCAAACGATCGGCATCGTCGGCGCCATCGTCATCGGCGAAGCGGCGGTCCAGGCCCAACTCGTATCGGCGCCGGTCGTCATCATCGTCGCGTTCACGGGCGTCTCGTCGTTTGTGATTCCCCACTTCAACCTCGGCCTCGCAATCCGGCTGGTCCGGTTTCCGATCCTGATCCTCGCAGGCACCTTTGGGCTGTTCGGGATCGCCATGGGCCTACTCGTGCTCGTCCTGCACCTCACCACGCTCCGCTCCTTCGGCCAGCCGTACCTCGCGCCGATCAGCCCGTTTCGTCCCGGAGACGTCAAAGACGCACTCGTAAGGCTTCCGGCCTGGAGAATGTTTACACGGCCGCGTCTGCCCGGGGGCAAACCAACATGGCGACAAGGGTTTCCGCTCGCGCCGCAACAGGATCAAGACGACAGTACGGAGGCTTCGCGGCATGCGTCCAAGCGACACTAAGATTACCCCGTTTCAATTGGCCATGCTGCTCATCCCCGGGATCGGATCGACCGCCATCTTGGGCCTGCCGTCCATCACGTACGCGGTGGCAAAACAGGACGCGTGGATGGCTCCGCTCGCAGCAGCGCCCCTCGCAGCGCTCGTGATCTGGATCGCAGGTCGGCTCGCCCGTCGATTTCCGGAAGAGACATTTATCGAGTACGCGCCCAAAGTAATCGGCGCCATCCCCGGAAAGATCGCCGGTATCCTGCTCCTTTGGTACTTCTTTCACCTCGATGCCGCGATTGCTCGGGAGTTTGCCGACTTTCTGATCGCCACGTCGCTCCCGCGCACGCCGCAGGCCGTCATCATCGTTCCCGGCGCCCTCGCGGCCGGCCTCGCGGTGCGGTACGGCCCGGAAATCCTCGGACGGCTCGGCGAACTCTTTACGCCGCTTGCTGTCATCATGGTCTCGACCGTGGTGCTCCTTGCGATGCCGGAGATGGATTTCAGCATGGTAAAACCTGTCTTAGAAAACGGCGTGGGCCCTGTGGCGACAGCCGCCTTTTTGACCCAGGCATTCCTCGGGCAGTTCGTGCTGCTCGTCGTACTGTTGCCGTCCCTGACGAAGCCAAAGCTCGGCATCAGGTCGAGTTACTGGGCGCTTGTCGCCATCGTTGTGTTGCTCGCGGTCATGAGCGTGACATCGATCGCCTCGTTTGGCCCGATTACTGGGCACTTTACATGGCCGGTCTTTAAGATGGCACGAGTCGCGAGCATCGGCGCCGTCCTATCTCGCATCGACCCGATCGTCATCGCATTTTGGATCGGGGGCAGCAACCTAAAGCTCGCCGTCCACCTCTACGCCACGACCGTCTGCTTCGCTCAAGTTTTTGGTCTCTCCGACTACCGCTCCGTGGCCTTTCCCATGTCTGTGCTGGTTGCCGCATACAGTGTGGGACACGTGGCCAACTTGGTCGAACACGGGCACATGCTCACATACTTCTGGGCGCCCTATACCCAGGTGTTTCAACTGATCATTCCGGCGCTTGTACTCGGGGTGGCCGCGTTGAGGGGAATGGGGGTCTCAAGGCCTTGAATCGATTGGTCCTCGCTCTGCTCATCGGTCTTTTGGCCACCTGCGGCGGCTGCTACGACAAGGTTGAGCTCAACCAGTTGGCCGTCGCCGACCTGATGGCGATCGACCTGTCCGACGATGGACGCCTCCTCGTCTCGATGCAGTTCGTCATTCCGGGCGAGCTCTCCAACCCGTCTCAAGGCACGGGGAAGGTCGACAGCGCGCCGTTTTACGTTATCGAAGCGGTCGGAGCCACGCTGCCCGAGGCGTTCAGTTTTTTACAGGCAAAGTTGCCGCGGCGGCTTTTCACCTCGCACATTCGCGTCATCATCCTTGGCGAGGAACTGGCCAAAGCGGGCATCGCGCCACTATTCGACGGTTTGACGCGGATACGAGAACTGCGCATCACGATGGACGTCGTCTTAGCGCGGGGCAAGGCCGCCGATCTCCTCCGTGCCGATCCGAGCTTTGAATCGCTCCCCGCCAACGCACTCTCGAACTTACTAACCCAGCGAGTCGTGCCGCAACGCACGATCAAGGATATTGCGATCAGCCTGGTAGGAGTCGGCATCGATCCGTTTATTCCCGTCGTGGGCCTCGCAGACCGCGTGGAGCCCTTATCTCCCGGCATGCACATCGACGACTCCACCGGACCGCAAAGGACCGGGAGTGAGTTTGAAATCACCGGGATCGCGATCTTTCGGGACGATCGGATGGTCGGATTCGTGCCGAGGGACGTCGCCCGCGGCGTCTCGTGGCTTATCAATGACGTTGCGACCGTCACGACAAGCATCCCGTGGCCCCCCAAGGAAACCACTGAGGAGCGAGTTCCTGGGGCGCCGCAAGATCGCGACCCCATCGAACAGGACAGACCGCCGGGCCACGGCCCCGAAAGTCCGGGCGCCGGTATGCATCAGCCGAGTCAAATATCGCAGATCATTTTGCGCGCCGAATCGAAGATTGCGATTGAGGTGCGGGATGGTGAGATCGTCGTCGTGGTAAAGACACGGTCGATCGACGACGTCATGAGCAACCAAGCCGGGCTCGACCTTGCCGACCCGACCGTGATACCAAAACTGGAAGCCGCTATCGCAGCACAGATCGAAGATCGGATGCGCGCAATCCTCTCCATTGCCCAAAAAGAGCTGCAAGCAGACATCTTTGGATTTGGGGCGCACGTCCATCGAAACCACCCGAAGGTATGGCGGGAAGTGAAGGCGGACTGGCACACCGTCTTCTCGCAGCTCAAGGTTGAGATCTCCGTCGACGTCGAGGTGAAGCGGGTCGGCCTGACGAACCGACCCGCGAGCTTGAGAGAGAACCAACTGATAAGGTAGGTGGTCCGTCCCGTGAACGTCGTGATTGTGCTCTGGTTTTTGCTCCTTTGGCTCCCCGAGCTCCCTGGGTTTTTGCACCGGAGGAACGTCCGGGAGATCGCGCTGTTCTCTGTGCTCTGGGCGGCCGGACTCGGGCTGTGGCTCGCCATCAACAACGGCGTGCCTACCGACCAAGTGACCAAAGCTCTGCGAGCGATCTTTGAGCCGATTGGAATGACGCTGATCAAGCCGCCGCCCCCCGCTTGAGCGGCTATTCTACCGTTACGGCCTTCGCGAGGTTGCGGGGCTTGTCGACGTCGCATCCGCGATGCAACGCACAGTAGTAAGCGATGAGCTGCAGGGGCGCAGCCGCCAGAACGGGCGCGAGTTCCTCTTCGGTCGCAGGCAGATACCAGACGTCCGAGGCCGCGTCCTCGAGGCTCGCCCGGTCCGGGCAGCTTTCCATCGCGAGCGCGGTGATCCTGCCGCCTCGAGCAGCCACCTCTTTCAGGTTGCTCACGCTCTTCTCAAAGAGCCGGTTTTGCGTCACGAGGGCGATGACGGGCACGCCGGGTTCGATCAGTGCGAGCGTCCCGTGCTTCAACTCGCCGGCCGCGAGCGCTTCGGCGTGGACGTAGGCGATTTCCTTTAGCTTGAGCTGGCCTTCCATTGCGACCGCGTAGTCGGTCGAACGCCCAATGTAAAAGGCGTCGCGCACGCCTTCCCAGGAAGTCGCCAAAGCCCGTGCCTTCGGCTCGATCTCCTCGATTACTCGCTTGACTTGGTGGGGCAGCGCTTTCAGCGCAGACACGAGCCGTCCTGCCTTTGCTGATTCGATCTCGCCTCGCGCTCGCCCAAGGTGAAGCGACACGAGCGCGAGACACACAAGCTGCGTCAAGTACGCCTTGGTGGACGCGACGGCGATCTCCGGCCCGGCTTGAGTGTAGAGCGCCCAGTCGGCCTCCCTCGCCACCGAACTGCCGACGACGTTGGTGACGGCCAGGACGTGAGCGCCCCTGCTCTTGGCCTCGCGCATGGCGGCCAAGGTGTCGGCGGTCTCGCCCGACTGGCTGATTGTTATGACGAGCGTCCGGTCGTCCGTTCGTGGCTCAGCGTAGCGGTACTCGGAGGCGATCTCTGCCATGACCGCAAGGTCGGTCGCCTGCTCGATCATGCGCTTGCCGACGAGGCCGGCATGGTAGGCGGTTCCGCAGGCGACGACGTGCACCTGGTTAAAGCGCCGAATCGCATCATCCGTCCAACCGATCGACGACAGGTCCACCACGTCTTCGCACGCTCCGCCACTCGCCCCGACGAACGCCGCACCACGCGCCCCGCCGCATGCCCCGTCGGCCTGCGTCACAATGCGCCCTGCGAGCGCCCGGGAAACCGCCTCGGGCTGCTCGTGGATCTCCTTGATCATGAAGTGAGCGTATCCGCCTTTCTCGGCGGCCTCCGGGTTCCAGTCGACGCGGACGACACGCTCTTCGATTGGGCGGCCGTCTCGACCACTCAGCGCCACTTGATCGTGTCGCACCACGGCGAGCTCCCCGTCGTCCAGGATCACGACGTCGCGCGTGCGGTGAACGATCGCCGGCACATCGGACGCCACGTAGTTTTCGCCCGCGCCAAGGCCGATCACGAGCGGGCTCTCTTTGCGCGTGGCAATGAGGATGTCCGGAGCGTCGGCGAAGAGCGCTGCGATCGCATACGACCCTTTCACGTCCGCAAGCGCCTCGCGCACGGCGACTTCGGGCAAGCCTAGGCGAGCGTAGGCCTCTTCGATCAGGTGCGCAATCACCTCGCTGTCCGTCTCCGACCGAAACGTGTGACCGGCCGAGATCAGCCGAGACCTCAGCTCCCGGTAGTTTTCGATGATGCCGTTGTGCACGACGCTTATCCGCCCGGTGCAATCCAAGTGGGGATGGGCGTTTTGATCGGTCGGCCCCCCATGCGTCGCCCAGCGGGTATGGGCGATGCCCGCATGCCCCGGAAGGTATGCCCGCTTGAGCGCCTCCTCGAGCGCTCGAATGCGCCCGGCTCGCTTGATGATGTGAATTCCGTTTCCGTTTTGAAGCGCAACGCCCGCCGAATCGTATCCCCGGTATTCGAGCCGGGACAATCCGTCGATGAGGACGCTCGTAGCGCCCTCTTTGCCAATGTAACCGACAATGCCGCACATGAATGATTCCTCCTCGATTTGGCAACACGCCAAGCGGGAGGCAAAAGACGAAACGAGCGCGAGTTCGCCTCGAGGCACGGGAATGAACGCCGCGGGAGATCCTCGCGGCAAACCTTTGATTCCGGGACGATCAAAGAAAAGGGGAAGGGAATGAATGTGTAGGCTGCTTCACCACGCGCAAGCTCCCTTTGTCCTCGAGATCGCTCTCGAGCTTTGTAGAGCTGCTCACGACCGTGGCCGGCCGAGTGGCACCCGCCGAACGCATCGATGAACCACTACCTCGTCGACTTGTCTGCTATTACAAAAGACAAGCCCAGGCGCTTTGTGCTTTCATGGAACGAAAAACGAAGCAGTCCGCCCGATTCGTCAATCGTCAAATCGCGCATGTTTGCGTCCTAAATCGCCTCACCGCCCGTTTGCCGCAAATGCACTTTCCAGTATATCGAAGTTTACCTTTGATCGTGCACCCCTTTTTGATTGGATTTCGATGAAATTGTGCCCGCTTGTGCCACGGCCATCACCGCCACCATCGGGATCACCGGCTAAAATCATCGACCAGATCCTTGATCAGCTTCACACCGGAGAGGATCGCGATCACTTGCTCCCAGGTGATTCGCCGGCTTTGCGGCACGACGACGACACTTCCGTCGGAGATGCGCAGGTCGTTTTGGAGGCTCTCGACGGAAAGGTGCGAGTCTTGACCGAGGCGAACTTCGACGGCCGTGCCGTCTTCGTTTCTTTGAATGACGCTTACGCTTTCAAGCGCCGCCCGATTCGATGCGCCTCCGGCTGCCGCAAGCGCCTCGACCAACCCGGCATCCTTCGGCAAGGCGTACGTGCCCGGCCTTGAAACCGCGCCGAGAACGCTCACTTGCGCCGCGTTGGCCGGCACGTAGACGACATCGCCCGGATAGATTGGCACATTCGTCTGGGAACGGGGATCGGAAAGGAGCGCCAAGACGTCGACAACTTCGCTCTCGTCACCTTCGGCACGCAACACCTGGACGCTGCGCCAGTCGCCTTTGTCGTTGGGGCCGCCGATGGCGGCCACGACATCGAGGATTCGGCTCTCCCTGGGCACACGGGTGAGCCCTGTCGCCGACACGCTGCCCAGCACGAAGATCTCCATCGATTTTTGTGGAATGTAAATGGTTTGACCAGGCTGCACATACGGATTTTGCTCGATGCCGCCCTGGTAGATGACGCGCCCCAAGGGAAGCGATCCGTCTCCCTCGATCAAGACCTGGACGCCTGACGCCTCAGGCTGTGCAAAGATCGTGACCTGCTTCGTGTCGGCGTCAGCCGTGGGGCCACCCGCCTGGTAAATGACGTCCAGGAGGCGACTTGCGCCATTTACCCGCACGGCGCCGGGCCGAACGGCTTCGCCCGCCACGTAGACGACCTTGACGCCGTGGGGCACGTTGATGATGTCGCCGTCCTCCACCGCCACGTTCGCCGCTTCGCCCGCAAGCACGGCGGCAAAGTCCACGCGGATCAGTTGCTGACTCTCTCCGTTCTGGCGGCTGATCGTGAGGTTGGACAGGTCGGCGTCGGCCGTCACCCCGCCGGCCGCCAAGATGGCGTCGGTGATCCTGCTGCGGCCGGAGAGCCGGAAGACGCCGTTGGTGCGCACCTCGCCCGCTACCGCGACCTGCAGCGTCGGTTCGACAAAGAGCACGTCGCCGCTTTGCAAGCCGAAGTTGCTCTCAGGGCCGACGCCTTTCACAACGTCTTCGAGGTTGATGGTGATCCGCTCCACCTGGCCGCCGGGGAGCTCACGGCGGAGCGTCATGTGCGACGAATCAGCGTCAGGCAACAGCCCGCCTGCGAGCGAGAGCAGGTCGAGCAGCCGAGCGCCCGATTTCACCTGGAACGAGCCCGGGCTTGCCACCCGCCCGATGACGGAGACTTGAATCGTCCCGCCCGGCACGTAGATGATGTTGCCCACGTGGACGACCGGGTTTTCCGCGGCCAGCCCGTCGAAGAGCACGCCTTGGGCGCCGATGGGCGCCTCCCGGTAATCCTTGATGTTGCCTCGGTCGTAAATCTTGACGGCTGCGAGATCGGCCTCCGGCGTCGTGCCGCCGGCTTGTGCGATGATGTCGAGGAGCCGAGCTTGGCGTCCCGGTTCGACCACGTACGCGCCGGGGCTGCGCACCTCGCCGAGCACGAACACTTGATTGTCCGCATCCGACGGCGGCACGTAAATGATGTTGCCTACGTGGACCTCGGGGTTGTCCGCCGCCATCCCTTCGAAGAGCACGCCCCGAGCTCCGATGGGGGCCTCGCGGTAATCCTTGATGTTGCCCCGATCGTAAATCTTGACGGCCGCAAGGTCGGCGCTCGCAGTCGTGCCTCCTGCCTGTGCAATGATGTCGAGCAGTCTCGCCTGGCGGCCCGGCGCGACCGCATAGGCCCCGGGATTACGCACCTCACCGAGCACAAACACCTGATTGTCCGCGTCCGAAGGCGGCACGTAGATGATGTTCCCCACCTGTACGACGGGGTTGGTCGCCGCGACGCCGTCGAACAAGATGCCGGTCGCCCCGATCGGCGCCTCCCGGTAGCTGGCAATGTCGCCTCGGTCGTAGATCTTGACGGCCGCAAGGTCGGCGCTCTCGGTCGTGCCGCCCGCTCGGGCGATGATGTCGAGCAGCCTCGCTTCGCGGCCCGGCTCGACCGGGTACGCTCCGGGGGTACGGACCTCACCGAGCACAAACACTTGATTGTCCGCGTCCGAAGGCGGCACGTAAATGATGTTGCCGACCCAAACCTCAGGGTTGTCCGACGCCTCGCCCTCGAACAGGATGCCCGCGGCCCCGATCGGCGCCTCCCGGAAACTCCGGATGTTGCCCCGGTCGTAAATCCTGACGGCCGCAAGGTCGGCGCTCCCCGTCGTGCCGCCGGCCTGCGCGATAATGTCGAGCAGCCTCGCCTGGCGGCCCGGCGCGACCGCGTAAGCCCCGGGCGCGTTCACTTCGCCGAGCACAAAGATTTGGTTGTCGGCGTCCGACGGAGGCACGTAGATGATATTGCCGATTTGAACGACGGGGTTCTCCGCCGCTTCACCGTCGAATAGGACGCCGTCCGCCCCGATGGGCGCTTCTCGATAACTCTTGATGTCGCCCCGGTCGTAGATCTTGACGGCAGCAAGGTCGGCGCTCGCAGTGGTGCCCCCCGCACGAGAGATGATGTCGAGAAGCCTTGCTTCACGGCCGGGCTCGACCGGGTATGCGCCCGGATCGCGCACTTCGCCCAACACAAACACTTCGTTCGCGGCGTTGGTCGGCGGAACGTAAATGATGTTGCCGACCCGCACGACGGGATTCTCCGCCGCCGTGCCCTCAAAGAGCATACCCGCCGCGCCGATCGGCGCCTCGCGGTAGTCCTTGATGTCGCCCTGATCGTAAATCTTTACGGCTGCGAGGTCGGCGCTCGCAGTCGTGCCGCCCGCCAGCGCGATGATCTCGAGCAGCCTGGCCTCCCGGCTTGGATTGACGAGGTAGGCGCCCGGTGTGCGCACCTCGCCAAGCACGAACACTTGGTTCTCCACATCCGACGGCGGAACGTAGATGATGTTGCCAACCTGCACCACCGGATTCTCCGTCGC
>CAYRIY010000027.1:10574-19974 GCA_964424335.1 uncultured Clostridia bacterium | reverse complement strand
GGGTTGATCGAAGCCTCGCCGTCAAAGAGAACCCCTTCGGCCCCAATCGGCGCATCCTGGTAGTCGCGCACATTGCCTCGCTCGTACACCTTGACTTTGGCCAAATCGGCGCTCGGCAACACGCCCCCGGCAAGGCCGATGGCCTCCAGCAGGCTGAGCGACGTGCCCGTGATCGGAAACACGCCCGGCGCATGCACTTCGCCGAGCACGAGGACGTAGGGTCCCTGCCCCGGTTTGACCGTGACGCTGACCACAGGCACCCTCACAACGTCAGAGAGGGATTCGGTAATGCGCTGTGCAAGCTCTGCAGATGTCTGTCCCACGACCTGAATCGTGCCGACGAAGGGATACGAGATGGTCCCGTCCGTCAGAACGGGAACGTCAAAAGAAAGTGTAGGCTCTCCGTAGACCACGATGCCAAGAACGTCCCCGGCCTTGATCCGGTAGACGTCCTCTTCGGCCTGGGCGGCGACGCTCAAAGCGGCAAACATCACCATGACAAAGATCAAAAGGCGTGCTCTACGGGACACGTTCACGAGACAACCACATCGCTTTCCCTGGGGTTCGGAAGAGTCGGATTGGAATGTACGAAATCGGGATGTATGAAAAAGAAAATCCCTGCAAGAAATTCCTAGCCAATCTGTCGAAAAATGACACGCTTTGCTTCTACGGCATACATTTGAAATCCTGTACTAGCGAGCTGGATATTCCGCCGTCATTCCTTGGACAATTTCGAAACCAGCTCAGTTGCCGGGCCGATCTCACCGAGAACTAAGTGTGATTCCCCACTTTTTCGCCACCATCTCAAACGCCTCTCGATCCCGCAAACCGGCACTGGACGCCCGATACGCAACGCGCGCCCGGTCGGCATGGCTCCCCTCTTCGATTGAAAGTGTGTATCGAGACGACGCCCCGTCCGAAGTCGGAGCGAACGAAAATGTGACCGCCCTCACACTTTCGAGCAACCGCTCGCTAAGGTGACGATTGCCGGCCCCGCCGAGTTTTGCGCCTAGTCCAGCGCCGAGTCGAGCGCCTCCCGCATCAAACGCCCGCAACCCCGCAGCCACATCGCCTTTCACTTCCACCTCAAAGGCGGCAAATGCGAGTGAGACGCTATCCACCGCAGCTCGATCGATTTTCCCTTCGATCAGGCGAGAGAGCCAGTCGTTCAATTGATCTTTTTTGGTCTCAGGTTCGAACGGCACGTACCGGACCGGCATCCCCTCTTTGGACATCAAGGCCTCGGCAAGCCGCACGGCGACGGCGCCTCCGTTTACCGCAAGGCCCCCACTCAGATCAAACCAGAGGATGTGACGCTGCACGTCGGGCGCGACAACGCCGCCGTCGGCCGTCGGAATGATTCGGACAGCGCCGGGAGCCCGCAAAAACACCATGCGCCACCGCTCCAAAGCAACCACCGCTTCTACGCCTAGCTCCGCCGCGGCCCTGAGCGCACGGTGGACCACCTCGATCACTCTGTCGCTATCGAGCCGCTCGACCTGCTCCGCCAAATCGGCCGTCAGCTCAGCGCGCCTTGGCACGTAGGCCCGGTACGATACACGGGAGGCCCGATCAAGGAGCGGGTAGAGTGACAATCGCTCCGGAGCGCGCTCCAACAACTCGAGAGCGATCAAGACATGGAAATCGCGCAGCGGAACGTCCCCCTGCCCGCCCAAAATCGCCGCGATCTCGGGCGGCGCTTCCCCGCGCTCAGCAATGCCAGCGAGCGCTTCCTCGACCAGCGCCAGCGCATCGGTCCTCTTGCCCGAGACGAGCCGGTGGCAGAGCACTAGGCGGCGAAGGGCTTCCACCGTTTGCACACGGTTTGCACGAACCCCGTTTGCGACCGCCCTGCCCGCTTCACCGTCGCTCATCGCAGCAATCGCGCCAAGTCCCGCCGCCCGAAACGCCCGTTCCCTCAAAGGCCGGCTCAGCCGTGAGACAAACGCCTCCACCTCGTCGCCCGCAAGCATGCGTTCGGCATCTTCCGGATTGACGCCCAGTTCGAGCCAATTCACCTGCGCCGATTCTGCCCCGCTAACCATCAGCATCTAAATCGCCTCCTTAATCTAAATGCCTGCCATCAATGACCGTCCCCAACGCACTGCTCGACCTCTGCCTAAAGCGAGAGTAAAGTTCTACTTTACTCAAGTTCCAATATTCCCTTCTTTACGACTTAAGTCATCACCGCGGGGTCGACCGAGTCTCATCCATATTCGGCTACATCGTAATCGCGGTTACGTTGTAACCGCGATTACAACGTAACGGTGCATACGTCCCATCGGTGGTTACGTCGTGGCTCCGCTTGCATCGTAACGGTGCTTACATCGTAACCGCGATGACGGCGTAACCGCGATTACACCGTAACGGCGGTTACGTCGTTTTGACATGACTTAGGCTGGACACGGCCGGCGAGGATCCAGGAATAACGAGGAGAGAGATCGGCGAGGAGATGAAATGCCAAGGAGAGGCAATGACGAGGAACCGAGAATGTCGAGAGCGTAACATTATGGAACGTCTGGAACGTGCGTCGCAACTCAATTGTCCGACATGGCCATCTTGTTGCACGACGAACTTGCGATCTGATGAACTTATTCATGTGCCGTGGCTTGTCGTAAGAGGGGAGATTTCAACGTGAAACTGGCGATCTTTGGAGATATTCACGGAAACCGCCGAGCGCTCGAAGCCGTCTTGACCGATATCGATCAGCTCGAGGTAGACGCCCGGATCTGTCTAGGGGACCTCGCATTTCGCGGGCCGGATCCTCAAGGGGCGATCGATCGCGTCCTTGGCATGGAGCTTAACGGTTTGGTTGTGGGGAATACGGACCAATGGCTCTTTCAAGGATTTCCCGCGGGGTTTTCCCCCGGCGAAGAGCGGCTGAAACGGCTGACATCGTTTAGGGAGTGGGCGCTCGAACGGATCGACCAAACCAGCCTCGACAAGCTGGCGTCTCTGCCGCTTTCGACCACGATAAAGCTGGGCGATCACACGGTTACGGTCGTCCACGCCTCGCCAACCTCGACCGAAGCTTGGTTTGACGCGTCCTTGGGGAACCAGGAACTAGCGGAAATCTTCACCGGCGCGGGCCCATGCGACACCCTGGTCTGTGGCCACATCCACACCCCATACGTGCGGCGCATCAACCGGCGATGGCTCATCAATACAGGCAGCGTCGGCAATCCGATCGACGGAGATTACAGGGCTTCGTATGCGCTGTTGACAGCGGAGGACGGCGGACTTAGCATTCAGATCCGGCGCGTTGCCTACGACGTGGCGAAGGTGGGCGAGGATGCCAGAAAAGCAGGCTTTCCATTTGCAGAGGAATACGCTGAGGCGATCCGGTGCGGCGCGCAGTTTTGACTAGCTGATCAACACCCGAACGAGGGACTTTACCTCGTCCGCATGCTCGAGTTCGCCCTCGCGGTTGAACACTTGAGCTAGGTTGTTTAGCATTCGGGCGATGATCTGCCGAGTCGTGCACGGGCGCAGGTACTCATCGAGCACGGGATACCCCATGGACCGCAGGAGCTCCTCGCAGTCTTCCCGGCTCAAGACCGCCCCTTCATTGAAGGGGTCGACCCAAAGCGTTTCATGGGGACCATCGTAGCGGACCAGGAAATGGCCCGGCATGGCGACGCCCGAAATCGGCAGGCCCAGGCGCTCGGCGATCAATAGATAGATGACCGAAAGCGTGATCGGTATCCCCGTGCGCCGCTCGATCACCCGGTTGATGTAACTGTTTTCGGGATCGTAAAAGCGCCTGTTGTCCGGGCGGAACCCCTCTCGGCCGAAGAGGTGTTCGTTGATGACGTCGATCACGTCTTCCATGTACATTTCGTCCCCGAGTTCGACCGCGATGCCGTCGGCGATCCGGTCGAGCTCAAGGGCGTACTTGCGCCAGTCGAGGTCCGGATAGGCGTACTTGGCCACCATGAAGGCGCCTTTCTCGAGATCCATCTCTCGATCTGCCAAGCCCGCAAATCGTCCAAAGTCATCCTTGAGGCCGGAGAAACGTAGGCGAGACAGGATCTGTCGGGCCCGCTCCCGCACGAGCTCGTCGGTCGAGCGCATCGCTTCGTCGAGGTATGGGATCGCGGCGTCCCCCGCTCTTAGCAGGTGCTCTCGGATGATGACTACATTTTTCTCCTCTTCGTCCAGGAGGCGAACAAGCGCTCGTAGCTTCGAGTCCGTCATCAATCTCATCGCCAGACCCTCCCAACGCCAGCTAAAAGTCCAGCCCAGAACTCTTTAGCCAGGATGGTTCAACCTCATATGGTTGTTTCCTTCTTCGCCCCCGCCGATCCCTTCGCCCATCGCAGCGCAGATTCCGCTTTTTCGCCGCGGCCTCCTTGAGCAGTTTCGAAACATGGTATGCTCCCGCCCGGATCGATTGTATGGTCGCCGGATCCCGCTTTGAGATCCCACCCGCATCGGCCAGGAGGTTTCTACCAGAGTTGCGAATACCGCTATCGAAGCCTTCGCTTCATTCGATCGATCGAAAGGCAGGCGAGCCCAATCATGACACGTAGAATCGGAATCTTGAGCGCCGGTGGAGACTGTCCGGGCATCAATGCGGTGATTCGGGCCGCGACCCGCACCGCCACGCGCAATGGATATGAAATGTACGGCTTTCTGGGCGGCTATGGAGGAATCGTCGAGCCCAACTACCGCGTGCTCGACGGCACGACGACCTCCGGCCTCCTCCATCGGGGCGGCACGATCCTCGGCAGCAACAACCGGTACAATCCCATGGCCTACCCGGTCGAAGAGAATGGCCAGATCGTCATGAAGGACTGCACCGCCCGATCGATCAAAAACGTGGCCGACCTTGGCGTCGAAGGGATCATCGCGATCGGCGGAGACGGAACGCTTGCCATCTCTCGAGAGATGATCAAGCACGGCCTCAAGGTGGTCGCCGTTCCCAAGACCATCGACAACGACTTGCCCGACACCGATCAAACCTTTGGCTTCGACACGGCCGTGGCGACAGCGACCGACGCCCTCGACCGCCTCCACACGACGGCGGAATCGCACCACAGAGTCATGGTGCTCGAACTGATGGGCCGATATGCCGGATGGATCGCCCTGGTGAGCGGCATCGCCGGCGGGGCCGACGTGATCCTCATTCCCGAGATTCCTTGGAACGTCGAATCCGTCAAGCGCAAAATCCTGGACCGCAAGGCGAACGGCAAACCTTTTAGCATCGTCGTCGTCGCCGAGGGCACCCCGGCTCCGGACGGCAGCCAAGTGGTGCGCCAGCGAATCGAAGGAAGCCACGAACCGATCCGCCTCGGAGGGATCGGCCAGGTGGTCGGCGATTTGATCGAGCGGCACACGGGCATCGAGACCCGCGTGACCGTGCTTGGGCACATTCAGCGGGGCGGCTCGCCTTCGCCCTTTGACCGGGTGCTCGCGACGCGCCTTGGGGTCGCGGCGGCCAACTCGGCGATTGCAGGCGACTGGAACGTCCTCGTACGCCTCGAGGGCATCGACGTGAGCAAGATCCCCCTCGACCAGGTGACGCCCGGCATCAAGAAAGTCCCCACCGACGGCAATTTGATCCAAACGGCGCGGGCGATCGGCATTTCCCTCGGCGACGGCTAAATCAAATTCCTTTGTGGGTTTCCATGTGTGGAGGTGTGTTTTCCTGAGCGCGAAAAGGATCGGGCCGAGGCGCCGCTTCTGGCGGTACCGGTTTAAGCTGCGACACGTCCTCATCGGCGGCTTGCTCTATTGGTACATCCGGCAGTTTATCCTCTACCCTCCCGTCGTGTGGGCATACACGTTGCAGATTGTGTCGACCGTCCTGTCGACGCTCTTTTACATCAGCGTTTCGATCCTGCACATCGTCGCGCTCTTTTGGTTTTTGGGCCGGGGCCGCATGTACTGGATGGATGCCGGGGAGACCGGCGTCTCCTTTGCCGACTACAAAGGAAACGATCAGGTGCTCGAGGTCGCAAGCCGGATCGTAACCCTGCTCAAAGGCGTCTCCAAGTTTAAGGACATGGGCGGCGAAGTCTCGAAAGGGCTGCTCCTCGTCGGGCCGCCGGGCACGGGCAAATCGTACCTCGCTCAGGCGATTGCCCACGAGGCGGACCTGCCGTTCGCGTACTGCTCGGCCCCTTCGTTTCAAAACATGTTTTTTGGCGTGAGCAACCTCCGCGTGATGATGCTCTACAAAAAGGCGCGCAAAAAAGCCCTGGAACACGGCGCCTGCATCGTCTTCATCGACGAGATCGACGCCATCGGCCAAGCTCGGGGCGGTGGCATTGGCATGGGGTTCATGGGCGCGGGAATGGGGCTTTTAAACGAGCTGTTGCTCCAGCTCGACCCGCCTCGGCTCGAGTACCGGCGCTGGGCAAAGATCTTGCGGAAGTTCGGCTTTCGGCCAAAGCCAGGCCCGCAGCCCGTGGTCTTTACCATCGCTGCGACCAACCTGCCTGAGGCGCTCGATCCTGCGCTCTTAAGGCCCGGTCGATTCGATCGCCAGATCACCGTCGATCCTCCCGACAACGAGGGCCGACTCGAGGTGATCAAATACTACCTAAACAAGGTAAAACACAGTCCGACGATCAACGTGAAGCAGCTCGCCGCTGAAATGGTGGGCGACACCCCCGCCAAAATCAAGCACATCATCAACGAGGCGGTCATCAAGGCCCATTTCGATGGGCGAGACCAAATCACGTACCAGGACATCTCCTACGCCCGCGACGTGCACGAATGGGGCCTGCGCCAACCCATTCGGGACATGCTCCCCGAAGAGCGGCGGCGCATCGCATATCACGAAGCGGGTCACGTCGTGGCGCAAATGCGGCTCCTCCCCCACTACAAAGTGGTGAAGGCCACCATCGTCCGCCACGGCCGTGCGTACGGCTTCGCCGCCGCTCGGCCCCTGGTGGAGCAACACATACGAAATCACGAGGAGATCCTCGCCCACATTCAGACCAATTTGGCGTCACGGGCGGCCGAAGAGTTGTTCCTTGGGACGCGGCTGGTCGGCGTCGCAGGCGACCTGCAAACCGCCACCAACCTTGCCATGCACTACATCGGCACGTGGGGCATGGCCGGCACACTCTACTCCCACGCCGCCATGGGCGACATGCGGCCGGATCGAGAGCTTAGAGGCCGGATCAACGCACTCTTGGACGATCAACTGAAAATCGTGCGGGGGATCCTAGAAGAGGAAGCCGACCTGGTCCACGCGATCGCCCGAGAGCTTCTCACTCGAGAAGAGCTCTTCGGCGACGACCTCGAGGAGCTTGCGGAACGCTACGGTCACGGGCCTTTCGGCAGTCTGTTTCTCACACATGACGAAGTTGCCGTCGGCCTCGATCCCGATCAATCAGGCGACGATGGTGTCGAGCTGAAGTAAACGTATGCGGCCCGGCTACGAAAGCTTGCGGACCACGTCGACGAGGACGATGAGCGCCGTGGCCAGCACGACATAACCAAACATACTGCGCAACCGATCCTTCGGAATGCGCACCGACAGCAGCGCGCCCGCTCGAACCCCGATCAGTGAGCCGACGAGGAGCGCAAAGACCACTGCCCAAATGACGTTGCCCAGCATCAGGTGTCGGGCGCCGCTGTAGATCGCAGCGATGGTCGTCTGCACGGAAGCCGTTCCCACCGCCACGACGGTTGGCACGCCGAGCCAGTAGATCAAGATGGGCAAATTGATAAACCCGCCGCCCGTTCCAAGCAGACCGGTCATGACGCCGACCAAAAATCCGATGCACATAGGCACCCAAAAGCTAAAGCGACGCGCAGGATCGCTCGAATAAGTCAGCACCGGTCGGACGCGGACGCTGGAAAGCAAGCGGCACATCGCCGTCTCTTCGGGCTCGAGATGCTCCACGTCTCGAGCCGCGGCAGCTTCGTCCCGACCCGCACGGATGCTCGACGCCCCGGACGCTCCGTTCCCATTTGCCCGGCGGCGTGACCGCCTTCCTTCGGCCGCCATGCCCCACCCGATACCGCCGAGAAGCACGAAAAAGATCAGCGCCATCGTGAGGTCAAACCCGGAGACTGCCTCGCCGCTCAGCTTAAACTGCCCGATCCCCTTTAAGACGCCCTGGAGCCGCACTCCCGCTTCGGCTCCGATGAACGAGCCCGACACCAAACTCAAAGCGAGCCTGTAGTCGACGTGTTTCATCTTGAAGTGCGAGAGCGTGCCGACCCACGTCATCATCGCCATCTGCACGAGCGTGCTCCCCACCGCCAGGTGGTATGGGATTCCGAGCAAGACGTTTAGCATCGGCGTGAGCAAAAATCCGCCCCCGACGCCAAATAGCCCCGACAAGACACCTACAATGAGTCCAAGGGCCGTGAGGACGACGACCAAGAGTGCGTCAAGTTCGAGCGCAAATGGCGAAGCGACCGCATCCATTAAGTAATCCCAGCTTCCTGCCTGTCATGGTGGCAGCTTGATATATGATATACGATTTTCCGACGGACGCTCCCACCTTGGCCTCCTATCCTCCTGGGCGGTTGTCCGTACAAGTTGCACACTGGGAATGTTTCTCGGCAGGGGTGTGGGTTTCCTTCAATAGGGGCTACCGCAACAGTGGCAGCCGCGCCCCCGTTGGATCAGCGCAGACGAACGAAAAATCGGAAGCGATCGCCCCGAATCAAGCTCCTGCGCAGCTCAAAAGGGCGCTCTTCGTCAAGGAACGTGAGGCGCTCGATGTGAAAGGCGGCCTGCCCCTTTTCGCAGGCGAGGAGTTCGGCTTCATACTCGTCCACGATGACGGGCTCCAAATACTCTTCGGCGCTCATGACGACCTTGCCGGCCGCGCGCTCGACGACATCGTAGATCGAAGCTCCCTCGAGGTCCGCCGTGACGAGTTCCTGCACGGCGTCGCCTACGACGTACGAGGTCTCGAGCGCCAGCGGGGCGCCGTCGACAAGCCGCACGCGCCGGATCTCGGCCGCCCGCTCCCCCGGCTCCACCTTTAGCCTTTGCGCGATCTCTTTGGGCAGGGCAACTTCGGACTGCTTGAGGATGCGGGAGACAAGGTCGAGCCCTCGGCTGCGCAAGTCGCGGCCGAGGGCGTAAAAGCGAAAAAGGCTCTGTTCGAGTTTGGGCTTTGAGACAAAGGTCCCCTTGCCTTTTACCGTGTACACCAAGCCTTCGCTCGCAAGCTCCGCAAAGGCCTTGCGAACGGTCGCCCGGCTCACGTCGTACATCTCGCAAAGTTGATTTTCCGAAGGCAGCGGGTCGTCGGGCTGATAGGCCCCTTGCCGAATCTGCTCGCCCAAGATCGCCTTAAGCTGGTGATAATACGGAACAAAGCTCTCCTTGTCGATCTGCGGAAGGGACATCGAAGCGCGCCCACCCTTTCGTGGGGCAAGTTCTCTTTAAGCGTTCTCCTTAGGCTCGTTCATCAGTCCTGGA
>CAYRIY010000027.1:9210-10564 GCA_964424335.1 uncultured Clostridia bacterium | reverse complement strand
CGACTCGCTCTACGTAGTCGGCCGCCAAAGGCCAGGTATGGGGTAATCCGTACTTGATACAGATCGTTTCCCACCAGTCGGCCTTCTTCTCGGCCAGTTCCTTCGCGAGAGTCAAGGTGACGTGCGAGAGACGGGCGGCTTCGTACATGATGGCGATTTCGCGATAAACTGCCGCCTCTTCCTCGCTCAGCGTGGCAACTACGGTGCCCTCCGCAGGTTTGGACGCTTCGACATTGTCCTGGATTCGCATCATACCCACCACTCATCACCTCGGCAATGACGATTGGCACGCCGCATCGGCGCGCCTTGCTTTGTTACAGTTGGCAGTTAGAAAGTATTGTACCACAACGTAACTGTACGTTCACGATGTGTCAAACTTTCGACCTAGGACATTGCCTGCTATAATGTTGCCATGCTCACGACCGGTTGGTTTGAAATACCTTTCCCATCCGTATTTCCAACTACGTAAAAGGCGGAATCGACTAGCGATGACGACGGATTACCACATGCACCTCGAACTCGACGAGCATTCCGACAAATGTCGCTACAACGTGGAGCGCATCGAACTCTACGTGCAGCGCGCTCGTTCGAAAGGAACCGATGAAATCGGCATTACCGAGCACTGCAATCGGTTTCGAGAGTTTAAGCCCATCATGAACCACTTACTCGAACCTAAACATGGTTACGCGGGATTAGAATCCTCAATAGGTTGGCTCAAGCGCTCGTTTCGCGAGGATCTCGAACCCTACGTCGATGCCCTGCTCGAGGCCCGTTCGGTGGGCCTTCCCGTGCGCGCCTCGATCGAGGTCGATTACCTCCCAGGTTTCGAATCTGAGATCAAAGCCATCCTCGATCCTCTGCCATTCGACTACATCTTAGGCGCCGTCCATTTCCTCGGCGATTGGGCGATCGACTCGAGCCCGGAGCACGGATGGCCGGAGCAAAACGTCGACGACGTGTACGTCCGGTATTTCGAGACGCTAAGGAGCGCCGCCCGTTCAGGCCTATTTCACATCCTTGCACATCCGGACCTCGTGAAAAAGTTCGGACACGTGCCGTCCTTTCCGCTCGATGAATACTACGACGAGCTCGCCAAGGAAGCCGCGTCCGCCGACGTCGCCGTCGAGATCAATACGGCCGGACTGCACAAGGCAGTGGGGGAAATGTACCCGTCAAAGGCGCTCCTCGAGCGCTTTTACGATCGAGGCGTCTTGCTCAGCCTCGGTTCGGACGCGCACCAACCCGACCACGTGAGCCGGGATCACGACGAGGCGATCGCGCTGGCGCGGGAGGTAGGGTACACCGAGATCGTTACTTTCGACCAACGCCGAAGACGCACCCAGCCACTCGGCTA
>CAYRIY010000027.1:0-9110 GCA_964424335.1 uncultured Clostridia bacterium | reverse complement strand
TATCGTGAAACCGAGCTCGACTCGGTTTCATCTTTTTGATCCTGGCCCCCCCTAACCCACTATGATAGAATCGTAGTCGGTAACAATACGAGTTGCATTACTTTGCGCCTCATTATAGAAGGGTTGGCGGTCATCCGAATGTCCCCGTCCGCTGCGCCAGATACGATCGGCATGGCAGGTGCGCGCCCAAATAGCGTCATCAAGGACTATATCTCCATCACGAAACCCAAGCACCAGTTCGTGCTGTTGACCTGTTGGGCGACCATCGCGCTCGCAGGCACGCCCGGAGCGCTCCATGTCATCACGACACTTTTGGCGACGTCGCTTGCCGTCGCTTCATCTCATGTATTCAACCAACTTCTCGACCGAGATATCGACGCCATCATGACCCGGACGCGCAACCGTGCGATCGCTGCGGGCCGCATCCAACCTGTAGCGGCGGCGATTTTCGGCACGATTCTATTCGTCCTGTCGCTCGTCATCATGATTTGGCGCGTCAACATGTTGAGCGCCTGGCTCGTCGTCGCGGGAATGCTCTTTTACGTGCCGATTTACACGTGGTGGCTCAAGCGTACAAGCCCTTGGTGCACGCTCGTGGGCGGGATCTCGGGCGCCATTCCGACGCTGATCGGCTGGGCCTCTGTAACCGGTGAAATTGGCGCTCCCGCGTTTTGGCTCTTCGTGTTTATGGTAATCTGGCAGAGCCCTCATTTTTACGGGCTCTCACTCTACCGGGGCGATGAGTACCGGAAGGCCAACCTCCCTGTCTTCGTCGTCGTGTCGGGCGTGCCCAAAACGCTGCGTAGGATTGTGGAATACTCCGCGCTCATGGTGGTCTCCACGGTCCTCGTCTACTTCTCGGGAGCAGGGGGCCCGATCTACCTCACCCTAGCGCTCGCCGGCGGCCTCGCCTACCTCACGACGGCGATCATCGCCATGGTCCGCGGCGAAGCCGAAGCTCCCAAATGGGGTAGACGTCTCTTCCTCTCCTCCTACCTCTACCTCGCTCTGATCTTCATTTCGGTCGTGGCCGACCGCGCCTAGCCGGCGCGCGGCCACGGGCCAATGGAGGACATTTCAAATTTGGGAGGGAACTTGACCAGGGGTCTGGTCAATCCTCCATTCGACCAGCCACCATTTCCGAAAGGTGGTTTGGTGTTTCCGATGCGCGCTTTGAACGACCTTTTTCAACTCAAGTCGGTCAAGACCAAGCGAGTCTCGAGCTACGACCGCACCGGCGGAAACGCGGACAAGATCCAGGTGAATGCGGGCGAAACCGCGGTTATCGCGGACATCGCCGGGGCAGGCATCATCCGCCACATCTGGATGACGATCGCTTGTTCCGATCCGATGCTGCGCCGCAACGCCATCCTGCGCATGTACTGGGACGGCGAGGAGAGCCCGAGCGTCGAGTCGCCGATCGGCGACTTCTTTGGACAAGGCTGGGGTGAAAACTACAACTACGTGGCGCTCCCGCTCGCTGCGGCGCCAAAAAAAGGCCGAGCGCTCAACTCGTATTTTCCCATGCCCTTTGGTTCGAGGGCCTTGATCACAGTAGAGAATCAATCAGAGAAACCGATCGACTCCCTCTACTTTTACGTCGACTACGAAGAGCACGCGTCGATTCCCGAGGACGCCGGTCGCTTTCACGCCTGGTGGAACCGGGAGATCACCGATCCGGGCCCTCAGGGCGAAAACGAGTGGGGCCTCCTCCACCCCGCGGACGCCAACCCGTCCGACTCCGGCAATTACCTGTTTCTCGAGGCCGAAGGGAAAGGCCACGTCGTAGGCGTCAACTACTTCGTCGAGTCGCCGACGCCCCTGTGGTACGGCGAAGGCGACGACATGTGGCTGATCGACGGTGAGCCATGGCCCGGCTCGCTCCACGGCACGGGCACCGAGGACTTTTTCAACAGCTCGTGGTGTCCGAAAGAGCCCTACCTCCATCCCTACTTCGGCTATGCCCGAGTCAACGACCAGATCGGATTTCTCGGACGCACGCACTCGTATCGGTTTTTCATCGAAGACCCGATCTATTTTTCAAAATCGATCCGGGGCAGCATCGAGCACGGCCACGCCAACGGGCTCGTCCTCGACATCTCCTCGGTGACCTATTGGTACCAGTCGGAGCCGCACAAGGCGTTCCCGGCCATGCCGCCGAAGGAAGCCCGTCAAAACATGCCTCCGATCGATCCACGCCACATCCACCGCTGGCGCCATGGATGGCGGGAGTACATGGGCGGCGGCAAGCTCTGGGGCGACGAGTGGCCAAAGGACAAGGCTTAAAGCAGGAGGAACAGTCTATGAGCAACCAGCAACCGAGCATTCTCGTGGTGGGCAGTTTTATGATGGACCTCGTCGTCCGAACGCCGAGGGTGCCCAAAGAGGGCGAGACCATCATCGGAACCGAGTTTGGCCGCGCGCCCGGAGGCAAGGGAGCCAATCAGGCCGTCGCCGCCGCTCGGCTCGGCGCCAAGGTCACGATGGTCGGCCGTGTCGGCAACGATCTTTTTGGCAAGGATCAAATCGAAAGCCTCAAGGCGTCGGGCGTCGACACGCGCTACATCATCATGGACGACGAAGCGCCGACCGGCGTCGGCTCGATCACGCTCGACCACTCCGGGAATAACCGGATCATCATCGTGCCGGGAGCCAACATGCGGCTCTCACCTGAGGATATCGACAAGGCTCGGCCCGCCTTTGAGGCAGCGGATATTCTCCTCCTTCAGCTCGAGGTGCCCGACGAGGCAAACGAGCGGGCACTCGACATTGCAAACGAGCTCGGAAAGCCTGTCATCTTCAACCCCGCCCCGGCGCGCGCCCTCGGCGACGCCACGTTGGGCAAAGTGACCATCTTTACGCCCAATGAGACCGAGGCGGAGATTCTGACAGGCATGCCTGTCACCACGCCGGAAGAGGCCGAGAAAGCCGCCGGCGCACTGCGGGCCCGGGGCGTCGAGACCGTCGTCGTCACGCTCGGCAGCAAGGGCGCTCTCCTCGTGCGGGAGGGCGAGTCGCGCACCGTTCCCGCGTGGAAAGTCGACGTCGTCGACACCACTGCCGCGGGCGACGCGTTCAACGGCGCGCTCGCCGTGGCGATGGCTCGGGGGGACGCGTGGCCCGATGCGCTGGCATTCTCCAATGCGGTCGCCGCGCTCGCCGTGACCAAGTTTGGCGCGCAGCCGTCGATGCCGACCAAAGACGAAGTCGAGGCGTTTCTCGCCCGCCAGAGCGCCTAAAGAGGGCGCTTGAACGCGTCGAGCGAGAATCGCACGACACTCATTTGCTTAGATGTTTGGAGGGTCACCGTTGTCCGACGTCGTGGAGATCGCACGCAACACCATTCAGATCGAGATCGAGAGCTTACAGGAGCTCGTCTCTCGCCTTGACGAACAGTTTGAGACCGCCGTCCAGCACGTGCTCGAATGCCGCGGCAAAGTGATCGTGACGGGGATGGGCAAGTCGGGCCACATCGGCAAAAAGCTTGCGGCCACCTTGGCGAGCACGGGAACGCCTGCGTTCTTTGTGCATCCCGCGGAAGGCGTGCACGGCGACTCCGGGATGATTTCCCAAGGCGACGTGGTGATCGCCATCTCAAACAGCGGCGAAACGCTGGAGCTGCTCGGCCTGATCGCCATCGTCAAATCCATCGGCGCGCCGATCATCGCCATGACCGGGGGCCTCGATTCGACGCTCGCCAAGCACGCCGTCGCGACGCTCAACATCGGCGTGCGCCGGGAGGCCGACCCGCTCAACCTGGCGCCGACCTCGAGCGCGATCGCCACGCTGGCGATGGGCGATGCCCTCGCCGTGGCCGTCATGACGAAAAAGGGCTTCACCAAAGAGGACTTCGCCCGCTTTCATCCGGGCGGCGCGCTGGGGGCGCGGCTCAAAGGGGCGTCGTAGTCGTTGGTCGCCAGCGAGTCATCGCATGTCTCGGGAGTCCTGGGGAGTCCTAGGGTGGCGATTCCTTGCTTGCTGTGGCTAGGCGCGGCTTGGTGTGGCTTATCGCTGCTCGACACGTCTAGGCGTTGTTTGGCGACGCTATTTCCCGAGCGTAAAATGCTCGAGCTCGGATACGATGGGTTCAAAGGCAAGCGACTCGTCGCGAAACAGGTACTCGCTGCGCACGAGGCCAATTCCAGGGGCGTAGTGCTCGAGTGAATCGTTCCCGCTCTCATACGACACGCGCACGCGGATGACATTTTCGAACCGACCTGCAGGCGTATCGAGGGTAAGTCCCACGCCCTCGATACGCCGCTTCTCCACGGAGGCGCCGTTTGGGTAGACGGCTGTCGCCTCCCACGAGTGACCGACCTCGAGGGGCGCTTCGAGTACGGTGTAGCTTTCCAAAAACGGCCCCGTAAGGAAGTTTTGCTTGTCAAACTCCATCTCCCCGGAGCGTAGCCTGCGCACGACCTTCTCCGGCTCGATCTCATACACGTGAGCGACATCGGCCCCGCTGTAAACCACCAGTTGAAAGAGGTTCCCATCACGGTGGGTCACTTCGGCCGAGTAGGTCGCAAACTCGTTGCCGTGGCCAAGGTACCGCCAGGCAGTGCCGGGCGCGGTCGCAAAGTAGTCGCCGGGCGCAAACGCCTGCTCGTCCGGTCCCCCACACCCCGCGGCAACGAGTAGCAGCGCTGCGATCGCGGACAGCATCAATCCGAGGCGCAACTTCCGGGTGGACGACGGCCCGGCATATGGCCCGGCATATAACGATCGCATCAACGCGTACCCAGCCCCGCCTGCTCCTTTTCGGCCACTGCTTCGAGTCGATTGCGGTCCCAGGCTCCGTCGGCGATGACGATGCGATAGGTCAGCTCGAGGCGCTCACCCGCCGGCACGTCGTATACCTCGTCAAACATAAAGGCAAAGCTCAAACAGGCGTACGGCTCGGTGCGGACGAACCACTTCGTCGGGTAGCGAGGGTTGCTCGGCCCATCGATGAATAAAAGCGTCGAGGCCGCGTCCACCTCGTCATGTTTGCCGACGTAGGCGAGCCACGGTCCCCTGGCGCCCATGTTTTCGTCTTGGCCTCGCCGCCCGTCGGCGCCGAGCACCTCCCCTGCCCGAAACGAGCGCGGCCCTCTCCAAAAGAGGCCTCCATACCCCGCGTTCGGCCGCCCATTTGTTGTCGGCGAACCGATCTCCACGGCGTTTCCACTCACGTTGTGAAGGCTTGTCGCAAACTCCAGCGTCCAGTAGCCCTCGCCCGGGTTTACGCTGACGACACGGATCGTCCGCTCCTCATTGAAAAGCGTCTCGCCGGAAGCAGTGATCCAGTCGAGCTCCTCGACAAGCGTCGCCTGATCGCCCGCCCCCTGGACGCTTCGCCACGACGTGTGTGCCTGCCGGCCCACATTCTCCATGGGCACATACCCTCTATCCTGCACAAAGGTGGGGCCGCCCCAAAAGTTTGCGCCGGAGACATCGGTGAGCGTCATGGCAAGGCCGTGGTGCCAGCGGTGGTCGTGCGGCCGGTAGATCGTGACGGCATTTCCTTGCAGCGTACGGATTGGGTGGAAGTAAGGTTTTGGCGCCTCCTTCGCAGCCACATCCGATTCGTATGTATAGCGAAAGAGCGTTACATCCTCAAACGCAACGTCAATATACCGTCCGTGCCGGTGCGTGAGATCGAGCGTCAACTGGTGTTCCTCCCAGCAATATTTTGGGATCGGGCGCGCTCTCTTGCCTAGATCGGGATGCACTCCAGGTTGCAGGTCATCCTTTAAATCCCAATACCAGCTTCCACGGTAGGGAATTCGACGAGCGCCCATTGAGTCCAACCTCGCTCGCAACCCGTCCAGATATCGGGCAAAGAAATCACCCCGGTCAAAGAGAACCACAGAATCATGTACCATGTCCAAAAACAACAAGCTTCCGCGTTGGACCTCCAGAGGGGTCTTAAAAACCGGTGAGAGGTCGACAGCGCCCATTGATGGCTCGGCAGCCTGAAACCTCGATCGAACTGCCCCCTCAACAGGCCCAAATTCCCGCATCCGGGCCATTCGCCCATTGGGTAACGGATCGATGACGAGGAGGACATCGACATCAGAGTTTGGACGGGCGGCGCGGCGTCCTACAGATCCGAACACAACAATGGATATCAGACGATCGCCGTAGTGGCGCAACGCCTCCTCCAACAGGATGTCCAAGACTTTCGCAAACGGTCTCAGCACCACGCCATCCGCCCCTCCTCGAGCCATCATATTACCCCATGTTCATCATAACACAGCGAGCTTTACGAGCGGTTCCCGCGCCTATGGCGATCGCATCGACTTGGCCGATCACCTACTTTTTCGTGGGATCCTCGAGCACTTGACCGGCCTTGTCGAGTTCTGGTCGCAGTTCCCCATAACGTACGTCTTGGACGGCGGCATCCTCCGCAATGGCAAGATCGGCAGCGATCGCCGAGGACTCGCCGAGAATCATAAACACAGGCTCCATCCGCACAGACCCGTACGCAATGTGCGAAGCAGAAAGACACACGGGTACGAAGAGGTTGTCGCATTCGCCGGAGCGAGGAACGATGCTCCGGTACGAGACGCCGTAGGGCCCCGCGGGACTTACTTGCACGTCGCCATCGTTTAGCACCCGCCCCTGGTGAACGAAGCGCTGGCAGTTGTGCGAGTCGAGGTTGTACGAACCCATCCCGACCGGATCCTCGCACGCCGCCTTGTGCATGCAGTCGTGCTCCGTGAGCACGTAATCTGCGACCATGCGCCTTGCTTCACGAATGTAGAGCTGGTGGGGCCAATGGGACGTCTCTTCAAACTCGTCGGCCGCAAGGCCCCACGCTCCGAGGCTTTCACGATACCGCGCGGGAATCGAGGGGTCGTTTGCAAGAAACCAGTAGAGCCCCTTCTGATACGTCACGTGCTGTTGAAAGATCGCCTCGCGCTGTTCGTAGCCGGCTTCGGGCCAGGCGTAATTTGCGCCGATGTAGTCGCTGCTCATGGGGCCGTGGTTGTTGGTGTCCGTCTTGTGCGGGCGCTCGAGGCGATCAAACTTCCTCAATTTGCCGCTCGGCGGCAACAGCTCGTTGTAGTCGTCCTTTTCACTGTTGAACCAGCGAGTTGCGAGAATGTATTCGGTCGGATCAAAACCTGCCGGTTTCTCCCACGCCACCCGCAGATCCGGGTCGTCGGTCATGCACACGCGAAAGCAGTACGCTTGAATGCGGTGATCGCCTTGACCCTGCAGCTCGTACACATCTTCCGGGTTGATGTGGGGCAACACGCCGCTGCCGGGGTTGCCTTCTTCAATGTAAGGATCGACCGGATGGGAAAACTGATGCTTGTCGCGCACCTGAATCCCGTTTAGCGTCTCCCCGTACTGAGCGTTGCTCTCGCGTCCGACGGTGTACGTGACTCCGGCGGCCGCAAGCAAGTCGCCTTCGTAGGTCGCGTCGATGAAGATGCGGGCGTGCACCTCAAGACCACCCAGCATGCGCACCGACTTGATCCGCGCTCCATCCACTGCGACTCGGTCGAGGAACTGCCCGTGGTAGACGCTCACATCAGCGTCATCCAACCACGCTTTGAACACACGCATCGCAACGCCGGGTTCAAAATTCCATACCTCGTCCTTGCCGTAAAGCCGGCCGACGCCGCGGTAGAACTGCCGGGCAAGCCCACCGATCACCTGCTTCTTACCCGAGTCGGTCCACCCGAGCCCACCGGTCGTCATTCCGCCGACATACTGCGACGGATTGAGAATCACAACCGATCGTCCTCGCCGCGCCGAGGCGACCGCCGCCGTGACTCCCGCCGAAGTGCCTCCGTATACGCAAACATCGACATGTAACGTCTTGTCTGAGGGCTTGATCCATTCTCTTTTGAAATAGTGCGGGTTCATGCAAAATCGGGCCCCTTTCGCAATCCTTCGCTTGCACTTACGACACTTGATGCCAGTACCCTACTGGGCGACGCGGGTTCCGGGCCGCCGATTCGAATACTCGGCTGAGCGGTCGAAATGGCCCCACGGCGGATCGAGGAAAACATCGCTTGGATCGGGACCGGAGATCAGGCACAAAAGATGGGCTAGTTCGGGCCGGATCTCCCCTCGTTCCAGGGTTTTCTCGTTTCGTCTGCGCCTTGGCGACGTCGCTACCCCGACACGGCTATCCAACCTTGTAGACCACCGGCCTGAGTCCGTGTAAGCTCACGGTGTGAAGCCGCTCCCACGGAACGCCCAGCTCCTTGCACGCGCCCTCGAGCGACGCGGTCTGATCCGTGAGGAGGATGGCCTTTCCTCCTCGCTGCAGCACGCGCCGCGCCTCGCGCAAAAACGCACGGTAAAGCGCCCCGATATCCGTACCCGCGCCAATCTGGTTTCCCCAAGGGGGGTTGGTCACGATCGTCGTGACCGTGCCGCTCTCAAGGGGCAGCGCGCACGCATCCCACTGATGAACCTCAACGTGAGCCACGTTTCGCGTTGCCGATGCAACCGCATCCGGGGACACGTCGCTCGCGACGATGCGCCGGGCAGGGTATGCCGCCCGCTCGCCTGCGATCGAGCCCGATCCGCAAAAGGGGTCGAGGAAGACGTCTTCCTGCGTCGGAGAGGACAGCCACACAAGAGCGTGCGCGACGGTCGGCCGCAACGCGGCCGCTGAAAACTCGCGATCTGGTCCGCGAAACCGAAACGTCGGCGGCGTCAACTTGACGGAGATGAGTGCGTCGTCGTCCATGATATCCAGGCGAAAACCAATGTCGTGGCGGTCCTCGTCCCCCTCCTCAAAGTCGTGGGCATCGGTCAGGGCTTTTTTCACGGCATCGGCAGCGTCGAAGCGGCTGAAGGCGTGCTTTCCGGACCGACTGGCAGAGACCGTGATCGCGGGCCTGCGTTTAGGCAGGTCGAGGTGTGTGAGGGCCGGGCCGAGTTCCAAGCCTGCGATGGTGCTCGCTAACGATTGCAGGTGCGCCTTATGGGGGCCGACGTCGAGCCAGGCAACGTGTGCGTACAGGTTGTCCGCGCACTTGAGCTGCATGATCCGTTCGAGCGGCTCGGTGCTGCCAAACAACACCCGGCCGCGAAACGTGCGATACAGCCACGCGCCTCTCAATTTCGTCAAAATCTCTGACTCGGCCACACCCTCAAGACCC
>CAYRIY010000026.1:0-38720 GCA_964424335.1 uncultured Clostridia bacterium | reverse complement strand
GTCCCTGTCGGCTCTTGACCTTTGGGATGTCTATCAAAGCCGACTGTCCGAATCGACGCGGAGCCTAACTCGATTGGAGCGCCTCAAACTTCTTGCATGTCGCAGCGCGGTCAAAGGCGCCCCTTACCTCCTCCTCGACGATCCAACCGTCGGACTCGATCCCGAAGAGGCCAGGCAGTTTGATGCCGTCGTTGCCAAGATCGCTCAGCGGATTCCCGTGCTTTGGGCGTCCCGGGCGCTCCGGCGGCCTGCGGCGACGGCCGTGCGCATCCTGGTATTGAAAGAAGGCAAACTCGTCGCCGACGGGCCTGCCAACCAGCTCGTCGTCTCCCCGCCTCCCGCCGCCGTCGAAACGATCGAAGCCGCCGCGGGGCACGGGTTGAACCCGGGGCTCGAGGAGATCTACCACGAGCTGCTCGCCATGGGCAGCCGGGCCGAGAGAGCCGTGCACCGCGCAGTGCAGTCGCTCACGGACCAAAACCTTTCCATCGCCCGTGAAGTGCTCGAGACCGACATCGACATCGACCAAAGAGAGCGCGCCATCAAGGAGGCGGCTCTTGGGCTCGTCGGACGAGCGGCCCCCGTAGGCCGGGAGCTTCGCACTTTGTCCACCGTCATGCAGGCCGCAACCGACCTCGAGCGCATCGCGGACCACGCGGTCAACATTGCGGAAGTGACGCTTGCGATTGGCGACGAGCCCTTGATCAAACCGTTGATCGACATCCCGCGCATGGCAGAGAAAGCCCAGGCAATGGTGCGGCAATCGCTCGACGCCCTCGTGCGCAGGGACGCCTCCTTGGCGTACGGCGTCTACGAGCAAGACATTCCGGTCGACGCACTGTATCGGGAGTTGTTCGAGGAGTTGCTTGGATTCGTCACCGACGGCGGGGACGCGTACCGGGCCGGGCAAGCGCTCTACTTGCTCTTTGTGGCCAGATACCTCGAGCGGGTGGCTGACCACGCGACCAACATCGCCGAGCACGTGATCTTCATGGTGGAAGGGAAGCGTTCGCCCCGAACCTCCGGACGAAACGAAGACCAGCTTCCCCGGCCGTTCCTGCCGCGCTGATCCGTTCGTGCGATCAACCTGCGACCGCGGGATCAATGCTCAGAGCGCCGTTTGACAGTTGAGCGACCCACTTGGGGGCAAATCCGATGGCGTCGCAAGCGACCAGGTGGTAGACGACGCCGCGCAGCGCGCCCTGCAAGGCCCCTGCTCTTCCTTCGCCGTGGAGGTGTCCGTAAACGCAGACGGGCACCTCAAATCGTTCCAAGAGGTCGGAAAAACCCGTAGGACGCCCGTCGGACGGGGCCGGGGGAAAGTGAAGCATCGCCACCGCGGGCTTCAGACCCGCCTTGACGGCTGAGGAAAGCGACAGTTCCAACCGCTCGAGTTCGCGTTCGTAGATCTTTTCGTCGTGCTCGGTGAACTCCGGCGAATAGGGGTGCGTCCAACCCCTGCTGCCGCAGATCGCCCACCGATCCGAGATCGCAATGTGATCATTTTGCAGGGCTTGGACGCGGCCCCCCAGCGCGGCGCGCACCTTGCCGATCGCCTGCCACCAGTAGTCGTGATTGCCTTTGGACAAGACCACCTTCCCAGGAAGCCGCTCGATGAACGACAAATCCTCCGCCGCTTCGTGCAGCTTCATCGCCCACGAGATGTCTCCCGGAACGAGCACCAGGTCGTCTTCTCCCACGATCCGCCTCCAATTTGCTTCGATGCGGGCGGCATGATCGCGCCACGCCGCGCCGAAGACATCCATCGGCTTCTCCTGGCCTCCCGGCAGGTGCAAGTCGCCGATTGCAAAGATCTGCATTGCGACACCCATTATGTTGAAATCTCCTCTGCGACACACTTTGTCGCTATTTGCCTATCAAAATCGAATGATTTCGCCCGAAATCTCTCCGGATCGGACCGACAGGATCCCAAACGAGTGCTTCGGCTGCGCCCGCCGGTCCGTTGGCGATCCTGGATTGAAAAGAAGCACACTCCCGCGGCGTTCGCACATAGGGGCGTGGGAGTGACCGAAGACCACGCAGTCCGCGTTTGGAAAGGCCTTGAGCGCTCGATCCTCGGTCCGCCCCGAGCGGCCGTCCCCGTGGATCAATCCGATCGTGACGCCTTCCACTTCGATCGTGCGGGTGTGCGGGAGCCGTGAGAAAAGCTCCGGCGGATCGATGTTGCCCCGCACGGCGTAAACGGGCGCGAGGCTCTCGAGCTCGATCAACACGTCAACGCACGCGACGTCCCCGGCATGGAGGATCATCGCTACGTCGGCAAACGCCTCAAAGAGAATCGGCGGCAGCGCCCGAGCCCGACTAGGGATGTGCGTATCCGACAATACCCCGATCTTCATGGCGACACCCTTTCGCTCATCGCACGCCCTCCCCGAGGGCGTACAAGACCAAAGCCGCTGCGACCGGACCCGCCGTCTGGGTCTTTAGGATCCTTGGGCCAAGCGAGGCTATATGGGCGCCCCACGACTCGAGCATCTTGGCCTCTTGCTGCGAAAAGCCGCCTTCGGGTCCAATGAACAGCGCGATTCCTTTGGGCATTTCGGCCCCTTCTTTGAAAAGGCGAGCGGCAACGTGCTGGAGCGGTGTCACCGCCTCCTCCCAGAAGGCGATCAATGTGAGCCCTTCGAGGCGTTCCCGCAGGCTTGGATCCGTCAAGTCGGAAAAGGGGTATACACGGGGAATGCGACCACGCCCCGATTGCTTGACCGCGCTCAGCGCGACGCGCTCACACCGGCTTCGCTTCTTTTCAGCCTTCTCACGGTTGTAATGCACGACCGATCGTTCCGTGCGAACGGGCATGAAGTGCGTGACCCCGACCTCCGTCCCTTTCTCGACGATCTCCTCGAGCTTGTCCCCTTTGGGCAATCCTTGAACGAGCACGATGTCCACCCGCGGCTCGGAGGCGCACGGCCTAACATCGTCACCCCACACCTCGACCTTTGGTCCCTCCGGGCCGCTTGTAATGCGGCGAACGACCCCTCGATACTCGTCGCCTGAGCCGTCGATGATCAAGACGGGATCGCCCGCTCCAAGGCGCAAGACCTGTGCGGCGTGCTGGGCCTCGCCCCCCGTAAGCATTGCGGTGAATTCCCTAACGCGGTCATCGCCCGGAGCGCTTGTCCGCTCGATCTGATCGGGCGTGACGTAAAATCGATAGGTCACTCAAACCACGTCCCCGTGTCGGGCCACAAACGCAACCCACTCTTCCTTTTCCAACCGGTCGATTAGGCTCCAACCGGCTTCGCTCAACGCCGCGGCGACCTCATCCGCCCGGCTGTGAATGATGCCTGAGGCGACGAAGGCACCGCCATTTTTGACGAGCGTTCGCACCTCGCCCGCCATCTGAATGATCACTGAAGCGATGATGTTGGCGACGGCCACATCGGCTTTTTCATTTAATCCGGCGAGCGTCTGCCAGCTCCCCTCGAGCGCCTCCACTTGGTCTGCCACACCGTTTAAGGCCACGTTCTCCCTCGTGACCTTGACCGCGACCGGGTCCGTGTCGCAAGCCCATACACGAGCGGCGCCAAGGCGCGCTGCGACGATCGCTAAGATCCCGGAGCCCGTGCCGATGTCAAACACGGAGTTCCCCGGCATTACCACACGTTCGAGCGCGGCGACGCACAGAGCGGTCGTGGGATGGTTGCCGGTCCCAAATGCCATGCCTGGGTCAAGGTGCACGATCAGGTCATCCGGACCGGCCTGATGCTCGCGCCACGACGGTCGGACGACAATGCGCTGACCTAAGCGCAAGGGGTGAAAATGCGCTTTCCACGCCTCGGCCCAGTCTTCGTCGTTCACCGTCCGCGTCGTGACGCGGGCGGGGCCGACATCGATGCCGAAACGGGAAAGACCCGCCACTGACCGCTCTATTCGGTCCAAGCGGGTCTTCCATCCATCAATTTTCGGGTAGTACGCCGTGCGTTCCGCCGCCGACGTCTCGACGACACCGCCCGCTCCCTCTTCGATCAAAAGGTTTGCCACCGCCTCTGAGGCTGCGGGCGTGGTCAAGACGGTCACTTCGATCCAGTCCAGTGCGAACCCCTCCCCGTCCGTGGGCGATGCGTGGGACGTGCCACTACACGCCCCCTTTGAGCGCGTCTTTCACCCGGTCAAAGAAACCTCGCTCGTCCTCGACTTTGTCTCCCCCGAGCCTTGCAAACTCCTTTAAGAGCTCGCGCTGTTTTGCCGAAAGGCGCGTCGGCGTCACGACTTTCGTTACCACGTACTGATCGCCGCGTCCGTAGCCTCTCGGATCGGATATACCCTGACCTCGCAAGCGAAAACGAGTGCCCGACTGCGTGCCCTCGGGGACGCGCAGTTTGGCGGAGCCGTGGAGCGTCGGCACTTCCAATTCGTCGCCGAGCGCCGCTTGGACGAAGCTGATCGGCACTTCGCAGATGACGTCGTTCCCGTCGCGCTCAAAAAAGTCGTGCGGCCGAACGGAGATGAAAATGTAAAGGTCTCCGGGCGGACCCCCACGCTCGCCCGCGCCGCCTTCGCCGCTCAAGCGAATGCGGAATCCGTCGTCGACACCGGCCGGAATCTTCGCTTTGATCGTCCGGCGGCGGCGAACGACGCCGGCCCCGGCGCACTCCATGCACGGGGTTTCGACCTTTTTCCCCTCACCCCGGCATTCGGGACACGGCGTGACGTTGACAAACCGCCCAAACGCCGTTTGCCGCACTTGCCTTTGCTCTCCCGTGCCGCCGCAGCGAGTGCAGTCCCGGATGGGCGTTCCCGGCTCGGCCTGGTTTCCTTTGCAATGCGGGCACTTCTCGGTCCTTGGCACCTCGATCTCAGTCTCGATGCCGAGGGCCGCGTCGACGAAGTCCAGCTCGAGGTCGTACCGCAGGTCGTCCCCTTGGCGGGGTCCCGTCGGGCGACGCCCCTGCGCGCCGCCAAAGAACATGTCGAAGATGTCGTCAAAGCCCTCAAAGCCGCCGAAGCCGCCGCCGAACGGACCGCCGGCGCCACCGCCCGCGGCGCCGGCGCCTTCAAATGCCGCATGGCCGAACTGGTCGTAACGCGCTCTGGCCTCGGCGTTGCTGAGCACCTTGTAGGCTTCCCCGATCTCCTTAAACTTCGCCTCGGCATCGGGGTCTTCTTTATTGACGTCGGGGTGATACTGGCGAGCAAGCCGCCTATACGCCTTTTTTATATCTTGCTCGGAGGCGTCCCTTGAGACGCCCAGCACCTCGTAGTAGTCGCGCTTCGCCAAACGTTACACCCTCTGTCCTGTAATTGAAGCAAGCGGGTACTTCCAAGCTACGCTTTTTTTAGCTCTTCTCCGACTTCTCCTCATCGGAGACCGTAAACTCGGCGTCCACGACATTGTCGCCGTCCGCCTTGTCGCCTTGCGAGTGATTGGTGGACCCGGTCCCGGGATCGCTGGCCGCCGCCTCGTAGATCCGAGACGAAACCTCGTGCAGCACTGAGTTGAGCGCTGCGGTCTTCTCCTTGATCTCGGCGGTATCGCCCTTTTCGATCGCGGCCTTGAGGGCGTCCCGAGCCTCGTTCACCTTCGTCTTGTCACTCTCCGGAACCTTGTCGCCAAGATCCTTTAGAGTCTTTTCGACGGAGTAGACAAGCGTATCCGCTTCGTTGCGCGCCTCGGCGGCCTCTTTCTTTTGCCTGTCTTCCTCGGCGTGTGACTCGGCGTCTTTTACCATCCGCTCGATGTCTTCTTCGCTCAGCCCGCTCGAAGAAGTGATCGTAATCTTTTGCTCCTTGCCGGTGCCGAGGTCTTTGGCGGAGACGTTGACGATTCCGTTCGCATCGATGTCGAAGGAAACCTCAATCTTGGGCACGCCGCGGGGCGCCGGCGGGATGCCGGTCAGTTGGAAACGGCCGAGCGTGACGTTGTCGGCTGCCATCGGACGCTCGCCCTGCAATACGTGTATGTCGACGGCCGTTTGATTGTCGGCGGCCGTGCTGAAGACTTCCTTCTTGCTCGTCGGAATCGTGGTATTGCGCTCGATCAGCCTCGTGAACACGCCCCCAAGCGTCTCGATCCCCAAAGAGAGCGGCGTCACGTCGAGCAAGACGACGTCCTTCACCTCGCCTGCGAGCACGCCGCCTTGAATCGCGGCGCCGACCGCCACCACTTCGTCGGGGTTGACGCCTTTGTGCGGCTCTTTGCCCATGACGCGCTTGATGGCCTCTTGCACCGCGGGGATGCGCGTCGAGCCGCCCACGAGAATCACTCGGTCGATGTCGTCAGGCCCCAGGCCCGCGTCGTCGAGCGCGCGCCGCACCGGCCCCATGCTCGCTTCGACCAGATCGGCCGTAAGCTCGTTGAACTTGGCCCTGGTGATGTCGATGTCAAGGTGAAGCGGCCCATCGCTCCCTTGGGTGATGAACGGCAAGTTGACATTGGTCTGCTGGAGTCCCGAAAGCTCGATCTTCGCCTTTTCGGCGGCGTCCCGCAGCCGCTGCATCGCCATGCGATCTTTGGAAAGGTCGACGCCGCTCTCCTTTTTGAACTCTGCGACCAAAAAGTCGACGACGCGCTGGTCGAAGTCGTCTCCACCGAGATGGTTGTTGCCGCTCGTCGCCTTGACTTCAAAGACGCCATCGCCCAGCTCGAGAATTGACACGTCGAACGTGCCTCCCCCGAGGTCGTAGACGAGGATGGTTTGGTCGCCTTCTTTGTCGAGGCCATACGCAAGGCTCGCCGCGGTCGGCTCGTTGATGATCCTCAAGACTTCAAGGCCGGCGATCTTGCCGGCATCCTTGGTTGCCTGCCTTTGCGAGTCGGTGAAGTAGGCCGGCACGGTGATGACCGCCTGCGTCACGCTCGTTCCCAGGTAATTCTCGGCTTCGGTCTTGAGCTTTTGCAGGACCATCGCCGAGATCTCTTGGGGCGTGTACGCCTTTCCGTCGATGTTGACTTTGTAATCCGTTCCCATGCGCCGCTTGATCGACATGACGGTCCGATCCGGATTGGTGACCGCCTGGCGCTTGGCCACTTGGCCCACCAGTCGCTCGCCGTCCTTGGAAAACGCAACAACCGATGGCGTCGTGCGGGATCCTTCCGCATTTGGGATAACGACGGGTTCGCCGCCTTCCATCACGGCTACGACCGAGTTCGTAGTTCCTAAGTCAATACCGATGACCTTACTCAAGTTGCATATTCCCTCCCCAGAAACGTTAGCGCGCCTTTGCGACTTTGACCATGCTTGGTCTTAGCACTTTGTCGTTAAGAACGTAACCCTTTTGGAACTCCTCGATGACCGTCCCGTCAGGGCCCTGATCGCTTTCTTCGTACATGACGGCCTCGTGAAGGTTTGGGTCGAAGGGCTTTCCGACGGCTTCGACGGGCGATACGCCCACTTTGGCAAGTTCTTGCAAAAATTGCTTAAGTACCATTTCAACACCGTCGGCGAATGCCTTGGGATCTTGCTGCGCGCCCATGCCCGCCGCCACCGCGCGCTCGAGGTTGTCGACGACGGGAAGCAGTTGAACGGCCAGCCCCTCGGCGGCGCGCGCCCGCAGCTCTTCCGCCTCTTGGCGCGTCCGCCTGCGGAAGTTCTCAAACTCCGCTCGCAGCCGCAAATACCGATCATCGGCCTCTTCGACCTGCTTCTTACTCTCCTCGAGCTCGGCCTCTAGCGCAGCAAGCCTTTCTTGGAGAGCCTCCACATCAGGAGCGCCCGCATCCGTCGACTCTTCGCCAGGCTGGTCGGCCTCGACCTCGCCTTCTTTTCCATCACGAACAGCGTCGTCCAAGTCAGCAGGTTGCTCCTGCTTGGAGGAATCCTCAATCGTCGTGTGATCATTCTCTCGATCCTGCACGGGACCACCTCGTCCAATAGTCATTGCGTTTTATAGGGGCCCTCATAAAAGAATCCCCTCCGTGATACGGGGGGAGATTCTCCACACAGCGAAAATAGCCCCATCGAGACCCTCACCGATGCCCGACGAGGAGCGATTGCTCGCTCCTTTAAGACCGATGGGTGTGACGGGCAAGCACTTCGCTTAGCGACTCGGCCATGACGCCCACCATCGACACGACCTTGGCATAATCCAGGCGCGTCGGTCCGATGATGCCCACGGTGCCGACCGCTGAGTTACCAATGGAGTAGGTTGCGGTTACCATGCTGCACTCTTGCATCTCTGCATGGCGATGCTCTCGGCCGATTGTGACCTGAATGCCCCCGTGGCCGGCGGCAGCAGCCAATATGTCGGAGAGCGCCTCCTCCTGCTCCAAAAAGCCTAGCAACGCCTTGGCGCGGTCGACGTCACGAAACTCCGGTTGCTCGAAGAGGTAAAGCGTCCCGTCGAGATGCACGCGGCTGTCGCCGTCGGACGTAAGCGCGTTCATGATCCCGTCCAATGTCTCCTTGGCAAAGGGAGACTCGCCCATCTTGCTGCGGATCTCTTCCAGGACAGAGCGGGTCACGTCTTTTTGACTCTTTCCGATAAGCGCGTCGTTCAACTCTCGACCCAGCGCTTCGAGTTGACGAGCATCCGTCGGCTGGTCGGTCTCTACAATGTAGTTTCTCACAAAACCCGGCTCGGTCACCACGACAACCAGAAGGTTAAACAAATCGAGTTGCGTTAGATGGATGTGGCGAATGATGGTTTCGGAAATCTTTGGAGCGAGCACGACTGCGGTATACCGAGTGAGCAGCGACAGCAACCGAGTGGCGCGGTGAATCATCTGCTCCATCGCCCGCTGGAGCGAGATCACTTCCTCTATCAACCGCTCCCGCTCCTCGGCGGAGACCGTCTCGGGCGACATGAGCTGATCGACGTAAAACCGGTACCCCTTATCCGACGGCACGCGCCCCGCAGATGTGTGCGGCTGCTCGAGATAGCCCAGCTCTTCGAGGTCAGCCATCTCGTTTCTGATCGTCGCGGGACTTACGCCCAGCTCGTACTTTCGTGCAATCGTGCGCGAACCGACAGGATCGGCTGTACGGATATAGTCATCGGTGATGGCCTGTAGAATCCGCATTTTGCGTGACTCCAACCGCGGCTCCATGACCGAATCAACAACCACCATTCCTCGGGGAATTTAGCACTCGCACGCAGGGAGTGCTAACCACGTCAACAATAAAATAACACCGCAAAGTTGGCATTGTCAAGGGAAGGAGACGATCTAAGCTACGGAGTATGGCAGTGCCAAAGGTCTGGAGACTGCCGATGATAGTGGAAGTGGGGAGGCCCGCACATGGAGAATGCATCGCACACGGATTACGATAAGGTCGTCAAACGCATCGATGGGCTCGCCGAGCGCGGCTGGTTCAAGGACTTTCTCGCTGAAGCCGACGGGTATCCCCTATTCAAGTTGGAGAACGGCCCCAAAGTCGACCGCCGCTTGGAGCGTCCCACCCTCTTGATCGACGCCGGGATACACGGCGAGGAGCCGGCCGGCGTCCTCGGCCTATTGGACTGGCTCGAAACGAGCGCCGATCGGTGGCTATCTAAGATCGACTTCACCGTCTTCCCATGCCTAAACCCGTGGGGTTTTGAGCGGGGCATTCGCTACGACCCGAGGGGAAAAGACCTCAACCGGGAGTTCAACAACCCCGTCCACCCGGCCGTCGTCAGTTTTTGCGACGCAATCGCCGGCCGGCGATTCGACTTATTTTTGGATCTGCACGAAGACTGCGATTTTCACGGGATGTACTTATTCGAAGTGTTGGTCGAGAGCGCGACGAGCTCCGCCACTCCCACGCTTGGGCGCACGATTCTCGACGCTTGCAGAGACTTCGTCCCGCTCTCCGACGGTGAAGACATCGGCGGATTGAGCACTCAGGATGGGATGGTGGCCGGATCGATCACTCGAGAAGAGCTCGACGACTGGGACGAGTGGCCAATCGCGCTCTACGCCTTTGTCCATCATACCGACGCCGTCGTGACCGTAGAGACGCCCGGGAAACAACCGCTCGACTTGCGCCGCCGCTTGCACGGCCTCGCGCTCGACATCGTCTGCGAGCGCCTTACCAAGGGAACTCCCTAACGCGCAGGGGCCAACCTGAGAAACTCCGCGAACACCTGGTTGGCCAGGAAGAGTCCGCGGCGTGTGAGCCGCAGGTGCGTCAGTGTCTCTTCGAGGAGTCCGAGGGATACCAGGCGGTCGATCTCGCTTCCGTACACGTCCCGGACGGGCACGCCAAATCGCGTGGCAAACCGTTCCTTGGCCACGCCGTCAAGCAACCGAAGGCCGAAGATCATCGTGTCGTCCATGGCCTCGTCGTCGTCGATCGCACGCTCCTCGGCTCTCGGCAATGCCCCTTTTGAAAGCGCTTTTGCGTACTCCGACGGCAGGCGCACATTGCTGTGTCGAACGCCTTCCCAATACCCGTGCGCGCCCGGTCCCAGCCCAAGATAGGGCTCGTTTCGCCAATAGATCTGATTGTGCCGGCTCCGCAATCCCGGCCGGGCGAAGTTTGAGACTTCGTAGTGCTCGTAACCGCTTGCCGTTAGGTACTCGATCGCCCATTCGTACATCTCGAGCTCTGCGTCTTCACCTGGGAGCGAGAGTCGGCCGTTTGCGAACGCGTCGCCAAAGGGCGTGCCGTCCTCGATGATCAGGCTGTAACACGACAGGTGGTCGGGACCGTGGTCGACGACCCGTTTCAGCGTGTCGCGCCACGTGTCGATCTCCTGTCCCGGCAGTGCGAACATGAGGTCGACGTTGATGTTTGTAAACCCGGCTCGCCGAGCCTCTGCGAGGCTCTGCAGCGCTTCATCCCCCGTGTGGACCCGACCGATCCGCTTCAAGAGCGCGTCGTCCAGGCTCTGAACGCCGACGCTCAAGCGGTTTACGCCTGCTTCGAGAAGGCTTTCAAACTTTTCCTCGTTGGAACTGCCGGGATTGGCTTCGCACGTCACCTCTGCGTCTTCTCGAAAAGAAAAATACGTCCGCAAGCCGTTTACGAGCGCCTTCAGATCTTTTCCGGAAAGGCACGTCGGCGTCCCCCCGCCGATGAAAAGCGTATCAAAAACTCGGCTGCGCACACCATCCACCTCGCGGGTAAGCGCCGCCTCGCGGCTCACTGCATCGAGGTACGCCAGCACATCGCTTCGATCGAGCGAGTAGGAATTGAAGTCGCAGTAGTAGCACTTCTTGACGCAAAAAGGAACGTGGACGTAGACGCCGGCCTCAGTCAATGCCGAGCACCGCCATGAAAGCCTCTTGAGGCACCTCCACACGTCCAAGCTGCTTCATGCGCTTCTTGCCCTCTTTTTGCTTCTCGAGAAGCTTGCGTTTGCGGCTCACGTCTCCGCCGTAGCACTTGGCAAGCACGTCTTTTCGCATGGCACGCACGGTCTCTCGGGCAATCACCTTGTTGCCGATCGCGGCTTGAATCGGGACTTCAAACATGTGTCGCGGAATGACCGTCTTTAGCTTCTCGGCGAGTTGGCGCCCGCGTTCGTACGCCTTATCCCGGTGAACGATGCAGGAAAGGGCGTCGACAGGTTCCCCGCCGAGCAGGATGTCGAGCTTGACCAAATTGGTCTCACGATACCCGATCGGCTCGTAATCGAGGGACGCGTACCCTTTCGTCTTGGACTTCAAGCGATCGAAAAAGTCGAGGAGAATCTCGGCGAGCGGCAGTTCGTACTCGATCCGCGTCCGGTCGGTCGTGAGGTACTCCATGTTTTTGAAGATGCCCCGTCGCTCCTGACTGAGCTCCATCACGGCGCCCACGTGCGATTCGGGAACGAGCACGGTCGCGAGCACGTACGGCTCTTCGACCTTGGCTATTTTGCTCGCCTCGGGGTATTTGGACGGGTTGTCCACACTCTCGACCGTGCCGTCGGTCAGTGTGACGCGGTAGACGACGCTCGGCGCCGTCGTGATCAGGTTGAGGCCAAACTCTCGCTCGAGCCGCTCCTGGACGATCTCCATGTGCAAGAGTCCAAGGAAGCCGACACGGTATCCAAAGCCGAGGGCAACGGAGCTCTCGGCCTCGTACACGAGGCTCGCGTCGTTCAATTGAAGGCGGTCGAGCGCGTCGCGCAGGTCTGCGTAATCTTCGTTGTCTACGGGATAGAGCCCGCAATAGACCATGGGGATTGCCTTGCGATACCCTGGCAAGGCCTCGGCCGCCGGACGTTCGGCCAAGGTTATGGTGTCGCCCACCCGCGTATCCTTTACGTCTTTCATTTGAGCGACCACGCATCCGACTTCGCCGGCGCCGATGCGATCAACCCGCACCATCCTGGGCCTAAAGACGCCGAGTTCGGTAACGTCAAACACCTTGCCCGTGGACATCATCTTGATCTTATCGCCCACCGCGACGCTCCCGTCCATGACCCGGACGTAGGCGACAGCCCCGCGATAACTGTCAAAGTGCGAGTCAAAGATGAGCGCTCGAAGCGGCGCCTCGGGATCGCCCTTTGGCGGCGGGATCTTCCGGACGATCGCCTTGAGGATGTCTTCGCAACCTTGGCCCGTTTTTGCGCTTGCCAAGATGGCCTCGCTCGCGTCGAGGCCGATGCTCTCCTCCAAGACCCGCTTTACGCCCTCCGGATCCGCTTGGGGCAGGTCGATCTTGTTGATTACGGGAATGATCTCAAGATCGTGCTCCAATGCCAAGTACAGGTTTGCGAGCGTCTGGGCCTCGATCCCTTGGGCCGCGTCGACGACGAGGAGCGCCCCTTCGCACGCTGCAAGGCTCCTCGATACCTCGTACGAGAAGTCGACGTGACCCGGTGTGTCGATGAGGTTGAGAATGTACTCCTCCCCTGCCCCTTCTTCCCCTTCGGGGATCGTATAGTTTAGACGCACAGCCGTGAGTTTGATCGTGATCCCACGCTCGCGCTCGAGATCCATCTGGTCGAGCATTTGGTCGGACTTCTCCCGGTCTGAGACGGTATGGGTCATCTCGAGAAGGCGGTCGGCCAACGTCGACTTCCCGTGGTCGATATGGGCGATGATACAAAAGTTGCGGATCCTTGATCGGTCCAAGGCGCACCTCAGCTCTTTCGTTTAAAAAAGACTAACGAACATTATAGCATTCAGCCGCCGCACGCACCATAGCGTGCATCGCCCGCTTGTCAAGGGCGCTCGCGGCCTCATCGCCAGGAAATGACATCGCGTTGCCGAAGAGGATGCAATCAGTCCTTGACTACTTGAGGCGCGACCCTTGTGATGCCCCCCGGCCCCCAACTCAAGCGGGCCCTCGCCGGCCAAGGATCAACATATGTGAAACAGAACATAATGACGTTACGTGATGGACGCCGTTGATCAACATTGCATTAGGAGCCGCGATGAATCGTACCCGCACCGTAGCAAAAGACGCCGGAATCGTCATGCTCCTCATTCTCGCAAGCCGCCTGCTGGGGTTTTTTCGTGAGCGGGCGATCGCCGACGTATTCGGCGTAAGCGAAGCGACCGACGCCTTCCGCTCAGCCTTTCTATTGCCCGATTTCATGTACTTTCTCTTGATCGCAGGCGGCCTCAACGCCGCGTTCGTCCCAGTCTTCAGCGAATACCTCGCAAAAGACGAGGAAGAGAGCGCATGGCGGCTTGCAGGCACGTTCCTGGGGATCATCGTGCTCATTTTGCTTGCGATGGTGGCGCTCGGCATGCTGTTCACCGAGGCGTTTACGCCGCTCGTCGCTTACGGCTACCAGGGCGAACAGCGCGAGTTGCTCGCACAACTGATACGCTTCATGTTTCCCGCCGTGTTTTTCACGGCGATGGCCGGAGTCGGCATGGGCGTGCACCGGGCGTACCGCAGCTACTCCATGCCCATGTGGGGTCCGATCGCCTACAACGCGGCAATCATCGCATCGATCTACCTGCTCGGTCAAAGGCTCGGTGTCGTGGGCATGGCCTGGGGCACGGTCGCCGGGGCCATCCTCAACTTTGCCATTCAATTGCCATTTGTCTTGAGAAAGGCGATCGGGCGCTTCAAGATCGACCTTGCCCATCCCGGGCTGCGCCGTGTGCTCAGGCTGATGGGCCCCGCAGTGATCAGCCTTTCGATCTACCAGTTCAATTTCACGCTCAACTCAAACCTCGCGTCGGGATTGCCCGAGGGCGCTCCGACGGCCATGCGCATCGGACAAACCATCGTGCAGCTCCCGTTGGGCGTCTTTGCCATGGCGATTGGCATGGTGCTCCTCCCCACGCTCTCCCGCCTGATCGCCAAAGGCGAGATGTCCGCCTTCAAAGACACCTTTTCGCAAGGCTTGCGCGCCGTCTACTTCGTCATGATCCCTTCTGCCGTGGGACTCGCCGTTTTGCGTGAGCCCCTCATCCGCCTACTTTTTGAAACCGGAGAATTCAACGCGGACGACACGCGCCTATCCGCATACGCCCTCCTGTTTTTCACCGTCGGCATTTGGGCTCAAGCGGCGATCCAGGTGCTGACCCAAGTGTACTACTCACTTCAGGAGACCGCGGCGCTCGTCAAGGTAAGCGTCGTCGCGATCGTCGTCAATGCGGCCCTCAGTTTTCTACTGCTCCGGTTCACGCCGTGGGGGCTCGGGGCGCTCGCGTTGGCGCTTTCGCTCACATCGATCGTCAACATGCTCAATTACTTGTACCTGCTCAAAAAGAGGATCGGGAGCGTCGACGGCCGGCGACTGGTTCGCACCGTCCTCCAGTCCGCGGGCGCGAGCGCCCTCATGGCCTTGGTCGTGTGGCTGTTCTCAACGTTGTATCCCCAGTGGATCAATACCAGTGGAACCATGGGGCAAATCTTTCACGTGGGCCTTAGCATCCTGGTGGGCGCCGCCGTCTACCTTATTGCAGCCAAGGCCCTTAAGATGGAAGAGCTGACCTTTGCCCGCGCCCTCGTTACAAGAGACAAAAGCGCCGCGGCGGAACATGCCTAGCGTGCGCCCTGAGTCTCCTCCCTGCGCAGCGGCACCGGCAAAGGCGCCCGGCGCGGCACGATCGCCCGGCCAAGCGCGGGCACGGCGTCGTCGGTTCGCTCGCTTGCGATGATCTCATGCAGCGTCCTTGCGAGCGGGTCGGCAAGTAGTTGTGCGGCGGCGATGGCGTGCTCTTCAAAGTCGAGGTAATTGCCGACTTCCAAGAGAAGCATGCGCGGATGCAAGTCTTGATTGTACACGCTGTCGTCGATTTTCATGACGCGCCGGAGAAGACCTGGGTGAATGGTGTCCATCGCTTCGGCTAGTTTGGTGGCGAAGGCCTCATTCGAGGTCCAATGAGGATTGGGATACCCCGCGCGAAGTCCGGTCGTGTAGATGATGTCGATCCCGACGGCGTCGACATCGCCGACCGTGGTGGCGTATGTAAAGTTGGGCACTCCTTGCCTGTGGATGTCAAGCACCACCTTAATCGACGGATTCTCCCTCAAGATCTCCTGAACGGTCTCCCGAGAGCTCAAATACGCCCTGGCATGGTGGGGCCAGTTGTGGATCCGCGTCGAGTGGATCGACGGAATCCCGTACTCATCCTGCAACTTTTGCGCGAGCGCCCTCCCCACCCTGACGATGCCGGTGTCGCTCGAATTGTGAATGTGGTTGAGCGATGTCGCCCGAGGATCGGGTGGGCTCGTCCGGTACGATTCGGACGTGTGGCTATGAAGGATCAACACGAGCGGCTCCCGCCCCCAAGACTCGCGAGTCAAGGCGGCCAGCGCAGGAGGAGCCCCGGCAGGAAGCGGTCTGGGCTCCCTTTGCTCCTCACCCCCTGGCTCAATGGGACGCTCCTGGGGGCCGCGGTCCACCACGGAAGGATCAATCGGTTGCTCGACGCCGACGGAATGGGAGGCGCCTCTTTCTCCTTCTCCGGGCGCATCGTGAGCCGCCGGCCCCGAGCTTGGCGGGATCGACGTGCCGATCGTGCTATCAGGAGCCGGCTGTCCCGCCGATCGATTTGCATCGGGAATGAGCGCGACGTCTAAACGATCCGCAATCGCCTTGCGAAATCCAGGCACCTCGGACTCTAAAAACGAGTGCGGACTCGTAAAGTCATACCCGGTAACGACGTAAACCCAGGCTCTTAGGGGTGTGCGCCACGATGCGGCCGGTTCGGGACCAAACGCCGGCCCGAAAGACGCCGGCAAGGTAGCTTGCAACATCTCCCTGCCCGCCTCAACGTCCAGCGTGATGGAGAGTTGTCCCACCATAAAGCGCCAACCGCTCGTAATCCACCCTTGCGTGACCTGCCCTACGCTGGGCGCCCCCTGCCCAACTCGGCCAGGATTGCCGACAGCATACGCTGCGGCCGCGCCAATCAACGTGGCGATCACGAGCCACCTCAAATGCGTCCGTGCCCAAAGTGCGAGGGGGTTTCGCAGAGCGATGCGAATTAGGCGCAGCCTCGCCTTTCTCAAAGCGTATCGAAGTCTCCACATTCCTCGCGTCCCCCTTCACTCGTCACGGACATGTATATGGGGTCCAAGCGTTTGGTATGTGGTTTGTCCCAAGTCATAATTTCAAGTCGCGCTCGATAGACTTAAGCGACCATCGGCGACAGGCAGGTGACGGATTTGGTGAGGACATCCTGGTCGAGAGGGCTTGCCGTCATTTTGACGGTGATGCTTGCGCTTCAGGCCGCGGCGGCAGAGGCGCCGCAGAGCGATATCGACGTTGGATGCGGCCCTGAGCGAGCGCTCGTTCCAACCGTACCGTCGCTCACCGGAGCGGACGTGGCGGAGCTCCAGGAGCGCCTTGTTGGCCTAGGTTACGGTCCGCTTGCGATCGACGGCGTCTACGGCCCAAAGACGATCGAGGCTGTCCGGAGCTTTCAAAGGGATCAGCGGCTCGTGCCCGACGGCGTTGTCGGCGCCATCACTTGGAATGCCCTGTCAGGAGACGTGCTCACCGTCGCTCAAAGCGAGCCAAACGAAGCGCCGACGGGCGAACTCTCGATCGTGGTGGACACCGATCGACTCACGCTCACCCTGTACGCCGACGGGGAGCCGTTCAAAACCTACCGCGTGGCCGTCGGAAGACCCAATCAAGGGACGCTCTCCCCGGTAGGCGAGTGGCGCATCATTCAAAAAAGCCTCAATTGGGGCGGCGGTTTTGGCACCCGGTGGATGGGCCTCAATGTTCCTTGGGGCATTTACGGCATCCACGGCACCAACAAACCGTGGTCCATCGGAACCCGGGCCAGCGCGGGATGTATTCGCATGCACAACCGAGATGTCGAGGAGCTCTACATGTGGGTGCCGGTCGGCACGCGGGTCATCATTCGAGGCGTCGATCCTGACGTTTTGTTCAATAGAAGACTGACCGTAGGGGTAACGGGGCGGGATGTCGTCTATGTGCAACTTCGCCTCCAAGAGCTCGGGTTCAACGCCCGGGGCGCCGACGGCCGCTTTGGGCCCAACACGGCTGAAGCCGTTAAAGAGCTCCAGCGCCTATATGGGCTTCCCGTCGACGGCGAAGTGTACGACGACGTGTACTATATTCTCGGCCTGAAATAAGGGCTTTCGCCGCCGCTCTGGGCGTGCGGAGAGCTAAGGCGACGTTGGCGGTCAAGGAGGAATGTCAGGCGATGCTGCGGCATTGGAAACGAGTCGTGGCGATGGCCGCGGCCCTGATCATCGCGGGGGGCGCTTACGTGTACTGGTCGTATCAGGGCAGGCTAGTGCAGGTGGGAGACGTGCAAATCGACCCTAACGCATCCATTGACCCGTCTCGTTCGTACACATTGGTCGTGTGGGAACGAGAGGTGCCCCTCCCTTGGGAGACCGGAGCGCACACCGAGGCTGTCAATGAAGCCATCAGCGAGTTTCAAAAGGTGTGGCCAAACATCCATGTGGAGCTGCGGATCTTTGGCTGGGAAGACGGACACGGCGACCTGCGCGAAGCCCTCTCCGACGGAAACCCGCCCGACGTGTACGGCATGCCCCTGGGGACGCGGCTCATCGATGCCCATTGGCAAATCCCCGTCACCCCCTACATGAGCGCCGAGGCCGCCCAGGACACGCTCGAGAGCGCGCTCCGAGCCGTCTCGGCGGACGGTGTTGCGTGGGGCTGGCCGCGCTGGATCCTGCCTCAGGTGTGGATCGCCAGGGAAGATCTCACCGAGAGCCTAGGCGGGAGCAGAGTCGCCTGGAACGCGGACGAGTTTTTGGAAATCCTTGCCGAGTCAAAGACCAAGTCGGGATCGCAAGGCATCATGCTCAACCCCTATGACGGCAACCTCTTCTTTGAAGTGATGGTGGCGTCGACGGGACGCAACGTCCTCGATGAAACGGGAAGGCGCGCGTGGTCGGTCGAGGAGATGACACAGGCCCTCACACTCTTTGACACGATCATCGACCGTGGGCTTACGTTGAACGACGCTGCGAGAATGAGTCGGACTCGCCTGGCGACGTTTTGGAATCGGCAGGCATCCATCGTCGCCCCCGTAAACGCCTGGCTCCTTCGCCATCTCATGACCCGAGGAGGCGTTGTTGGCGATGAAGGCGGTCTTTCCGACGAAGTGCAGCATACGAGTGTAGCCGTTCCCCCTCCCACGGTCGGCACGACGCAGCGCTACCCCGCCCTCGTCGGCGGGTACGCGGTCTTTCGCAAGGAACCGTACCAGGGCGATGACCACACCAAGGCCGCCATGCTCCTCGCCGAGCACCTAAGTCGCCGCCTTGGGCCGTGGGAGGCCGCCAACCTCTTTGCCGTCCCGGCGCACTTCACGAGCTGGGAGATGTGGCGAACGGACTCAGGGCTCCCCGAAAAGGAAATCGAGCTGCTTACCCAGTGGTCGAGCAAGGCGATCGCTCCTCCGCTTGCAGACGGGCACGCGTCGAGGCAGCAACGCATCATCGACCATGTCCTTGGCGAAGCGTTCGTCAAGTTGTGGTCGGGGGTCGAGCCTTTGCAGATCGCCGAAGAGATTGCCCAGGCGATCGACGGAGTCCGGGCCGAAGTCGCGCACCCGTAATCAAACGAGCCGCCCTTGGCCCGCCTTTACCTAAGCTGGGCCGCTTCTTCGGCGGAGATGCCCGGGTGCAGCGCTTCGTTCAGCCCGTCGGCCAGGACGTCCGATAAGGAGTCAACCATCACGTCGATGTCCTTGGGCGTGACGACGAGCCGGCCCATCGAGTCTCCGAGCACCTCTTGAATCACTGCCTTCCGCCTGGCTGCGTCGAAGGCCGAGAAAGGATTTCCTCGCCCCTGCCCTGGGTTTCGTTCAGCCTGGATGTGGGCGGGCGGCGTTCCAAGAACGATCTTGCTCGGATCGAGGACCGATCCGCCATCCGTCCCGCCAGGTTGCGCAGGCATGCCGACACTTGCGGAATCATCGCGATCCGCAAGCGCCTCGAGGGCGTCTGAGACGATCGCAGTGGCGTAAATGACCGTCGGGACGCCGATCGCCATCACCGGAACGCCAAGTGTTTCTTGCGTGAGCCCCATCCGCTTGTTGCCGACACCCGACCCAGGATTGATTCCTACATCGGAGATTTGGACGGTAGTCCCCAAACGCTCGACGCTCATCGCAGCGAGGGCATCGACGCAAATGACGAGGGCAGGCCTTATTTTTTGGACGACGCCTTGAATGATCTCGGCCGTCTCGATGCCAGTGAGCCCTAGGACGCCAGGCGAGAGCGCGGCGACCGGCCGCATCCTTCCAAGGAGTTCTTCCGTTAAGACGCGATACTCGTGCAGATGGCGCGTGACTAGGATTTTCGCGGTCGTCGACGGACCGACATTGTCGGGCGTAGCGTTCCAGTTGCCCAGTCCGACGACGAGCACGGGGGCCGAGGGTGGTATGTGGAGATTGCTCAAGTACTCCTTGACTGTTTGAGCGAGGACCTGACTGACGTCGGACTCGAGCTCTCTGCGGCGCGCTTGAAAATCGGGCGCCTGAATGGTGACGTACGTACCTTTGCTCTTTCCCATCACCTGAGCGCCGATGTCGCTCTCCACTTTGAGCGTGGTCATGATGCCGTAACCGAGGTCTTTTTCGACCAGGGAGACTCCGGGAACATCGGCTCCTCTGCGGACGGCTAGTTGTTGCGCCTCGAGTGCGAGGTCCGTTCGTACATCTTCCAAAGGATTCACAGTTCGCCTACCCCCAAGCGTTAAGGCTCTCGAAGTAGGGTTCCCCTGGAAGCAGAGGCTCATTCCGACAAAAAAGAGATCGGGCCCGCCCTAGGTTTGTCTAGGTGAGCCCGATCAGCCTGTCGTGGTTCGTTGCTGCGGTTCAGTGTTCTGTTTGGAGGTGCGACACTCTGTCGTATTCATCGCCGCGGCCCGTTATTTGAGGATCAACGATCCGTCGAGGAGTCGTCCGGCCGACCGCTCAGAGCGACGATTCTTGGAGTAAAGGTCGCTCCCGCACTTTTCACAATACGTGTGAGCCAGGTTTCGCTTACCGCAGTCTCGGCAGATTACCACTTTTCATTCCTCCATTTTCCGTATTATATTGGGTCGAAGTTTCGGGACGTTTTTCGTCCCTCTCGTTCTTTCCTCGTCCCGATTGTAGTATATCCCATAATTCGTCGCATTCAACCACTTGCGGCGAGGTTTAACATAAGGTTTACAATCGCGGCGGGATGTCACGCAATCCCAAGCTTCGAGCGAGGAGCTTATTGAAATTGCTTTCCGCCCATGGTAGAATACAGGTTGTCTTTGTGTCTTCGTAGCCTGAACCGGGAGGTGACGTTGAGTAATGGCCAACACCAAGTCGGCTATAAAGCGAGTGCGTACGTCGGAGAAGCGCAGAATGCACAACAGGTCGATCAAGTCCCGTGTGCGGACGATGGTCGTGAAGTTCGAACAAGCTGCGGCCTCGGGCGAACGCGAAAGTGCCTCCGCCCGTTTTGTTCAGGCAGCAAGCGAACTTGATAAAGCGGTGAGCAAAGGCGTGCTGCATAAAAACATGGCCGCCAGAAAGAAGTCGCGCATGGCCAAGAAGCTTGCCGCCTTGCAATAGCAGCATCGCAATCAGCTTTCTCGACTTTTATGGGAGCCACCCACTTGGCCGCCCACCCATGTCAACCGGTCACGCCACCGAGCGGATGACATTTTGAGGGGCGGCAAGTGAGTGGCTCCTCTTACGTTTTTGCGTCGATCCTGCACGCAAGGCGAACGGTGAGCGCCTCGAGCGCCCTCCTCCCGTCCATCCCCCGCTTCATGAGCACGTCGCATTCAGAGCACGCTTCAAGGGCCCGCGCCACTTGGTCGACCTTCCAGCGCCTTGCTTGTCCGAGCGCCTTTCGGGCCGGGTACTCCGACCGCAGGCCCATCGCTTTGGCCAGTTCGCTAGGGGGGCCGCCTTGCCACGCGATCGCCGCCAGCAGCAAGCGAAACTGCCGCCCGATCATCGTCAAAACGAGGAGTGGCGGCTCTCCACAGCGCAAAAGTTCGTCAAGGCGCCTGAGTGCGACCCCTACCTGACCTTCGGCCAGCGCGTCGACAAAGTCAAAGATGGCGTATTGCCCCAATGTGGGTTGACCCCTCGACACGAGCAGGTCGGCCTCCTTTAGCGAGATCCGTCCGCCGTCCCCCGCGTAAAGCGACAGCTTCTCGATCTCACCCTTCACCCTGTTCATGTCGTCCCCGCTGCGTTCAACCACGAGCGACAGCGCGGCCGGGTCGAGCGTAAAGTTCCGCTCCTCCGCCATCCTCACGATGACGCCCGGCAGCCGTTCGGTGGCAGGCGCCTCAAACTCCACGACTTTGCCATGCTTCCTGATCGCCTGGTACAGCTTTTTTCTCTTGTCGATGGAATCCGCGATCAAGACAAGCACCGAAAAATGAGCTGGAGACTCCGCATAGGGCACGAGCGCCTCCTCGTCCGCCAATCCTTGCGCCGACCGAACGATCACAACTCGCCTCTCCCCGATAAACGGCGGGGTCGATACCAGTTCCAATACGTCGTGTCCGGTCGCCTCGAGCCCGTCGACCGTCTCGACGCACCAGTCGGCAAACCCGGGGTCGACGTAGCGACTTTGAATCTGCGCTACCCACTTGGACCGCTCGGCGACGTCGCCGCCCACCAGAAGGTAGACGCTCGCGTCGGTTATTTGCTCTCGCGCTCGTTCCATGGTCTTGGTCACCATGACGCACCTCGTAACCGATACCTGCTCATACGCACAGGAGTTCTGGATCGCGCGCCGACGCACCTTCAACCGTATCCGATCACAGCCTAGGGGCATAGGGGGTTGCCCGGATCCTCAGTTTGTACTGATCGGACAATCACGCGTCCGATGGGGCGACATCGACACGCCGGAGTTCGTGAGCGTGATGGTCACAGCTCCGCACAGGTCCGTCCGGGCCGTCTGAACCCCGCGCCGTTCCAAGATGTCGAGCAATGCCGGGGACGGGTGGCCAAAGTTGTTCGGGCCGACGGAGATGGCGGCAACCTCCGGGTTGATCCGCTCCAAGAAATCTTTCCAAAAAGGGCCGGGGGATCCATGATGAGGAATCACGAGGCCGTCCGCGGCCAGGTCAAACTCCCGCATCAACCTGGCGACGCCCAAATCTTCCATATCCCCGAGCAAGAGGAAGCGGGACTTGCCGACTTCCACGGACAACGCGATCGAACGGTCATTGGTCGACGGCCGTCCACGCCCCAATTCGCTCAAGGCTCCCGACGCCAACACGACGATCTGAGCGCCCGGTCCAATCCGGAAAAAATCGCCCGTGGAAAATCTTGAGACCTCAAGTCCTTTGGCGTGAGCGGCGTCCACGAATCGGCGATATACAGCCGTGTCGGACTCGGCCCACGAAGCAAAGACGCTGCGCACATTCCGCCGGAGCAGCACTTCAGCCAATCCGCCCACATGATCGGCATCCGGGTGGGTGCTGATGACGGCATCCAGCGTGCGCACGCCAAGCCGCTTTAGGGTCGGCACGACCCTGTGGGCCCCCGCGTCGTACCCGTCCACTCTCGCCGGTCCGGCGTCCACCAGGATGCTTCTCCCCCACGGCGCTTTGACAAGCATAGAATCTCCCTGCCCCACGTCGATGACGAAGATCTTGATCTCCCCCTTCAAGTTTGAGACAAGACCACCCACGGACGAGCAGGCGAGGAGCAGCGCCCCGGACACCGCCAGCCATCGGCCCCACGCAAGTGAACGAGCGCTCGCCGCTTGGCGCGTCGCCGCGGTCGTCTGGAGAATGCCAGCCGCCAAGGCGTACCAACCAACCGTGAACAGGCGCGTCGGCGCCGGGGATTCGACGGCGCCCCACATTGGAACGGCCTTGGCAAGGAGGATCAGCGCGTGGATTCCAAGACCGCCGAGTTTGACGACAAGCGATCCGAGCGCCTGATTGACCTCACCTAAGACTAGCCCACAAGCGATTACGAGGATCGAGGCGGCTCCAACGGGAATGGCCGCAATGTTGACAAGGGGCGACAGCCACGGAATGGTCGAGAATGTGCCGATCGATGGAGGAATTGTGAAAATCGACGCGGCAAGGCTCAGTATTCCGCTCCAAACCACGGCGCGAAGGACTTTGGGCAATCGATCGCCGGCGCCCCTGAATGCCCGCACCGCCCCAAGAATGCCAGCAGTAGCTCCGAAAGAAAGCTGAAAGCCGAGGTCAAATCCGTAAAGCGGCTCGATCAAGAGCAGGGCAAAACCGGCCGCGCCGAGGGTCTGAAAGGAGTTTGACCGTTTGCCGAGCGTCCTGGCGGTGAACGCAGCAGACGACATTACACCTGCTCGCAGCGCCGATGCAGGGCCTCCCACGAGCAGGACATAGGCCCCGATCGCGGCGACGCCGAGCCCGATTCCAAAGGCGCGCAAGATCGGGGCTCTGGAAGTCCGCACGAGGGGACGCACCAGGGCAAGCGCCGCCATGGCGACAAACCCGACGTGTACGCCGGAGACCGCGAGCAAGTGGGCGATGCCCGACCGAGAAAAGGCTTCGCGGACCTCCGGATCGATCAGATCCTTTTGACCGAGCACCATCGCCTGCGCAACCGATGCCGACCCGAGGGGAAGCGCACGATGGAGCGCGCACCGCCATCGCCACGCTAGTCGGCTGATGCCGTTCATGTGATCGAAAAGTGCATCGATCGAAAGGCACTTTGGCGGATCTGCCGAAGCGCCGAACGGATCGGCGACAGGGTCGGCGAAATAAGCGCGTGCGATCAACCCGCGCTGGGCGGCCCACATCCGCCGATCGTACTCCCATGGGTTCCCCGGACTCGGGTACGGATATATCCGTACAGGCCACTCGATGCGGCCGCCCGGACCAATCGCATCGATGGCGAGCGCTCGCTCGACCTCCGACGCGCTTGCAAGGAGCTCAACGTCCGATGCGGCCGGGGAATGATCTGGGCGCAGCCGAATCGAGAGCCCTTTGGCACTGGACGGGACGACCTCGATCAGGCGCCCGGTGAGCACGCCCCGATCGCCCCGGATCACGTGCGATTCGAGCGCCTCATACTGCGCAAGCCGGGCAGCCACGGAGGCCGCGCACGCAACCGCCACCACGGCGAGCAGGATGATCATACGTCGCCGGGCAAACCGCGGCGCTGCGGTCGCCGCCACGCCTGCGAGCGCAATCGCGACGGAGACCCAGCTCAGGCTCTGACCGTAGGCGCGCGCAAGCGGCAGATTGCCTGCCCAGCACCCGGCCCAGGCCGCTGCAAACAACCACGCGAGCGGCGCCTTTGTGAGCGCCATGGCCTACTTGGCCGCGCCGGTCGGGCGCTCTCCATCGTCCCCACCAGGCGCTTGCTCGGGGTCCGACTGTCGCTCAGACCCGCTTTCAGCCTCCAGGAGCGGGCCAATCGTGACAAAGGGAAGCAACTGATTAAACCGCACCTTGCCGATTCCGGGGATATCAAGGAGCTGATCGAGTCGGATGAATGGGCCGTGCTCCGCTCGGTAATCGAGGATGCGTTGCGCGATGACCGGCCCGATCCCCGGCAACTTGATCAGATCGTCGAGGGTCATCCGATTGAGATCGCGCTCTGCGCGATCCGAGGCGCGTTGCGCGACGTGAGAACTTGCGGAGTCTCCTCCTCGCGCTCCGCCCTCGGGCGAGCGGTTTTCGGTCGCAAGGTCCGTGGTTGATATGTCTGCGGCCCGCCGATCTTCGGCGCCTTGATCGTGAGATTCCTCCGCTTGCACCAGGATGAGCGGCGGCGCGAGACGAGCGCCGACGAACTGGCTTGCGGCCGACAGCGCAATGAGAAAGCCGGCGGCCATGAGCAGGCGAAGTTGAACGCGGGAAAAACTGAGCATGAGGGTCGCCTCCCAGCTCCCCTCATAGGGCATCGACACCGTTCACTTTGGCGGACGAACGGTCCACTCCTTGTCGAGTCGTGTCCCATGACCGTGTAACGCGCTGTTTTTTTTTTGGCGAGCGCTGTCCGCTTTAGCCCCAAGGCGATCGAGAAGCGTCCGAGCGGGAGCTCTCGCCAGGACTCTCGGACGGACGGAAAGGTCCCGGAAGGTACTGCACGGACGGCCTGCGTTGGGCAGGCTGCGGATAGAGCTCCATGAGTTGGTATACCGATCGGGGAAGTCCGCAGGAAACGGGGAGCCCGAAACTGCGCAGCATGTCACAGTTGATTGGAAAGTCGTGCGTCCACGTTCCTTGGGTGAGGAGGCGGGCGATCTCCCTCGCCATAACGTCGTCGACCTTGTCGCGCAAAATATCGTAGACGACTTCACGCACTTGATTGATCGCTTTTTGGGCGATGTCCGCCATGATGAGGGTCTCGTCGTCGATCACGTTCTTATCCTTTAGCTCGAGCACCTTGAGGATCGACGCCGCCGGGTAGTTGCCTAGCTGAGGGTCGACGGGACCCAAGACTGCGTTCTCATCCATCATGATCTCATCCGCGGCCAGCGCGATCATCGTCCCGCCCGACATCGCGTAGTGTGGCACAAAGACCGTTACCTTTGCAGGATGCTTGGCGACGGCCCGAGCGATCTGCTCGCTCGCAAGGACGAGTCCGCCGGGCGTGTGCAAGATCAAATCGATCGGCGTATCGTCGGGCGTAAGCCGAATCGCCCGCAAGACGGCCTCCGAATCCTCGATGTTGATGTACCTGCGCGTGAGCATGCCTAGAAAACTCATGGACTCCTGACGGTGAATGAGCGTGATCACGCGCGTTCCGCGCTCTTGTTGCAGTCGATGGAGCGCCGCAATCCTCGCGCGCTGAAGCCGACTTTGATTGAGCGCGGGCAACACGGACGAGATGATGAGAAAGATCCACAACAGATCGATCGCCGACATGGATGATCCCGCCTTTGCTCATGAAGGATGCTCCACCGTCGATGGAGCATCCCCTTTCCTGCCCGCTTCACCCGACCACGATGTTGACCAGGCGCTTTGGAACGACGATAACCTTTCTCACCGTCTTCCCGTTGGTGAACTCCTTTACCTTCGGAAGTTCGACCGCCATAGCGCGAACTTCCTCTTCGTCGGCATCGACCGGCACCGTCAGGCGATCCCTGACTTTCCCGTTCACTTGTACCACGAGCTCGATCTCATCGACGGTCACGGCGTCGCGATCGTAATCGGGCCACGCCTGTTCGTGGACGGAGCCGGTATGACCCAGGCCGTGCCACAGCTCTTCGGTCAAATGCGGCGCAAACGGAGCGAGCAACACGACGACCGTCTCGACTGCCTCGCGCAAGACGGAGCGGTCTTGTTTCTCGGCAGGCTGCTCTCGGTAGGCGTGAATGCCATTGACGAGCTCCATAATAGCGCTAATCGCTGTGTTGAAGTGCATGCGCCGCTCGATATCCTCCGTGACGCGCTTGATGGTCGAGTGGACGAGCCGCCTGAGCGTTCGAGCCTCCGCGTCCATGCCATTTGAGTCCACATGCGGCCGCGCATCCCGGATATCGGGCGCTGTTGCTGCGACAAGGCGATAGACCCGATTCAAGAACCGGTATGAGCCTTCGACCCCGGCGTCGCTCCACTCCAGATCCCGCTCGGGCGGAGCCGCAAACAGGATGAACAGGCGGGCCGTGTCGGCGCCGTACTTTTGGATGATGTGGTCGGGATCGACGACGTTTCCCTTGGACTTGGACATCTTGGCGCCGTCTTTTAGCACCATCCCCTGGGTCAACAGATTCTCGAACGGCTCATCGACCGAGACCAATCCAAGGTCCGACAAAACCATCGTAAAGAACCGAGCGTACATCAAATGGAGAATGGCATGCTCGATTCCGCCGATGTACTGATCGACCGGCATCCAATAGTCCGCCGCTTTTCGATCAAACGGCAGCGTCTCGTTTTTAGGATCCGCATACCGGAGGAAATACCACGACGAGTCGACAAAGGTGTCCATCGTGTCGGTCTCCCGCTTCGCGGGTCCGCCGCAATTTGGGCACTCGGCCTGCACAAACTCGTCCAACTCGACGAGGGGCGATTGGCCGCTTGGCCGAAACTGCACGTCCAGCGGAAGCAAGACCGGGAGTGCATGGTCGGGAACCGGGACGGCGCCGCACGCCTCGCAGTTGACGATCGGAATGGGAACGCCCCAATACCGCTGGCGCGAGATCAGCCAGTCGCGCAGCCGATAGTTCACCTTGTGCTTGCCGACTCCTTTGGACTCGAGCTCCTCGATGATTCCCTCCCACGCCGCTTCGCTCGACATGCCCGAATAGGGACCCGAGTTGACGACCGTCCCCGAACCCGTATACGCCTCTTGCATCGTGTCGGGATCCAACGGTTCATCGCCTTGGATGACCACACGCACCCCGATCCCGTACTTCCGAGCGAACTCGAAGTCCCGCTGGTCGTGGGCGGGAACCGCCATGATCGCCCCGGTCCCATATCCGGCAAGCACGTAATCGCCCAGGTATATCGGAATCTCTTCGCCATTGATCGGGTTGACGCAGTAGGCGCCCGTAAAGATGCCCTCTTTGTCTTTGTCGGCGGCGGTGCGCGTGATCTCGTCTTGGCGCGTCACGCGATCGATAAACTTACGGATCTCCGCTTCGTTTGGGCGGCCGGCAATGATTTCGTCGACCCATTCATGCTCCGGGGCCATCACCATGTATGTGGCGCCAAAGAGCGTATCGGGACGCGTGGTAAAGACGGCCAGCGAGCGATCGGTTCCCTTGATGGGAAAGAGGATTTCAGCCCCTTCCGAGCGCCCGATCCAATTGGCTTGCATCATCTTGACCCGATCGGGCCAGCCGGTCAGCTTGTCCAAATTCTCGAGTAGGCGGTCAGCGTAATCGGTGATGCGAAAGAACCACTGCGAAAGCGACCGCTTCTCGACCGCGGTGTCGCATCGCTCGCAGAGGCCCTGTACTACCTGCTCGTTGGCGAGGACCGTAGCGCAATTCGGGCACCAATTCACGGGGGCCTTCTGCTTGTATACGAGTCCTTTTTTGTAGCACTGCAAAAAGATCCACTGAGTCCAGCGGTAGTAATCCGGGTGACACGTCGCGACTTCACGGTCCCAATCGTAGCTAAAGCCGAGCCGCTTTAGCTCGTCGCGCATGTAGGCGATGTTATCCCAGGTCCACGTCCTTGGCGGGATCTTGTTCTGAATGGCCGCGTTCTCCGCAGGGAGCCCAAAGGCGTCCCAGCCCATGGGATGGATGACGTTCCACCCGGTCATCCGCTTGTAGCGCGCGATCACGTCTCCAATGGAGTAATTGCGCACGTGACCCATGTGCAGACGCCCTGAAGGGTATGGAAACATCTCGAGACAGTAGTATTTTTTCTTGTCGGGATCTTCCTTGGCCCGGTAAAGGCCTTTCTCTTCCCATGTCTTTTGCCATTTGACCTCGATCGCCTGGGGATCGTACGCCGTCATCGACATCGCCAATCGACCTCTTTCAAGCGGGCTCTTACCATGTTCTAAAGCAAAAGGAAACAAAAAAAGCCGCCTCCATCAAGAGACGACGTGTAAGCCGCGGTACCACTCTCATTGACGATCCAAAACGAGACCGTCCGCTCATTGCTTAATCCCGAAGTTAACGGCGGGCGCCGGCACGGCTTAATCGGTCGGACTGTCGACCTTTCGGCCTGCGACTCGAGGGGGAGCTTCGGAAAACTTGCACTTGCGCTTTTCGCGGAACGCCCAATCGCCTTGCACCAACCGGCGACTCTCTTGCATTGGGAACGACTGCCGCCCTACTCTTCCCTGTCATCGTCGTTTGCGGTTACGTAAATTGTTCTACTACTTTAGCACGGAGATGAGACGCCCGTCAATCCTTTTTGCTTGCCTCACCTAAGCCCTGATCGTCTTGCTCGGGCCTGTTTAACATGCGCGCCGACCATATGCCAAAGCGCGTGACGCCCCAGACGAAAAGCGCAACGCCGACCGCCATCGGAACGAGGATGACGACAATGTCCCATCCGCCAAACCCAAACGCCGTGAGGCTTGAAATGCCGAAGAAAACGGCGATCAACACTAGAAGCGTCGAGAGCATTCCCATCCACCGCAAGGTTGTCTCCTCCTATACCAAAGTCCGATTAGCAAGCGTCCCACTTGCCTACCGCGCCATTGCGACCCGCTTGGCGCGCCCCTTGATCCAGGCGGTCACGCGATGCCACGACGCGAACCCTAGTTCGATCGCAGGAAGCATCCTATGGAGGTCCGCGGGGGTGACTTCGAGACGGTACCCGCGGCTTTGCAAGACGATCGCCAAGATGCACAAACTCGTCCTGCGGTTGGCGCCTAGAAACGGCTTTTCGGACAAAAGGCCTTGAAACAAGACGGCGGCCTTGTTCAAAAACGTGGGGTACGCAGGAATGCCGTTATTGGAGGAGAAGGGCCTTGCGAGCGCCAGTGCGAGCGCCTCAGCGTCGCGCACGCCGACCGGATCGCCAAATGCACGCGCTACTTCCCGTTGTATGAAAATCGCTTCATTCGGATGGATCATCGGCCAAGCCCTCCAGCACCGGCCGTAGGGCCTCGATCACTTCAGACACACGGAGCGCGAGTTCCTCGTCGACCGTGCCTGCTTCGTTCGTGTCGGCGACCGGTGAATCGGATCGCTCGCCTCGTTCTTCCGCCAATCGAAAAACCACCCTTTGCCCCAGCAAGACCATTCGCCCCCGCATGTTGGACGCGTTGCACGCAAGGCGTCTACATCAGGCGCGGGAGCTCCTCGAGGAGCCATAAAACGACGACTACAAATCCGATCAACGCAAGGATGCCCAAATCGGTTCACTCCTTTCGCCGCTTATCCGGCTTTGCTATTCCACCACGCCACGTCAAAACTTCGGATGAAACGAGAAATAAACGGACGGATTCAACGAACCGTCTTGTGCCTTCTCAAACTGCAATGCCGCCCCAAATCCGAACTTTTCGCCCGAGTACCCAAACCAACCGTAGACCGTAGGTCCCCGCCCATCGAGCGACTGAGTGGCGGCGGTCACCTGAAACTCAACCGGGCTGCGGCTGTCTAGAAGCTGGTAACGCACTTGCCAGAGGGGCTCAATCCCCTCATCGGTAAATAGGATCCCCGCTTGCGCGGCGACTGCAGACGTGCCGAATGCGTATTCAGGCCCTGTCGTTACGCTGAATGTACCGCGTTCGTCGATTGGCCGCAACCATTTCACGTCCTGGCTCCACCTCAAGGGGGAGTTGGGCAGGATCGACGCGGACACGCCTGCGTGGGCTCGATAGAAAGGCTGACTATCTCCCCGACTGAGCAGTCCGTCGAGATCCTTTTGAAACCAGGGGAACGCGGCCTGATCGCTCTCGACGTAATCGAGGCTAAATTGCCCGGAGATCCGCCCAAAGACCCCCACGCCCGAAATTCCGGCCGCGCGAGCCACGGCATCACCGCGATGGCGCACAAAAGCCTGCCCCTTGACCGACATGGAAAGGGGACCCTGGTAGCGACTCCAAGAGCCCTCAACGCCGAGTGTCACGGTATTTGCGTGGGATTCCACGGCAAAGACGTCCGAAACGTGAACGCCCAGTGAAGTCTCCTGAAACCCTGTAAAGAAATTGCCCTGGCGAGCGCGGCTGCTCACCTCGGCGCCCAAGAGCAGCGTGGGGCCTTCGGTTGAGTTTGAGTAGCCCACACCGCTGAGCAGCTCAACTTGTGATCGTACTTGGGCACGCGCGGGCGTCCCGGCGGTCACTACACCTACCAGGATCACAAGCGCAAATAATCCCCAGCCCGCCGGACGGGTCCCTCCCAACAATCTCCGCATTTTTAGGATTTCACTCCAAGCCCACAACACTTCCCAACCCCGACCATTATAAACGATGCGTTCCGCGACATGTAGGCGTTGCCAATCAATTGCTTAAGATAAATTCGTCCTTATTTCGTCAAGGCTTGAATCGCCGCGTCGACGTCGGCATCCTCGCCCCGGTACCATTTGGCTAGATAAGTTCGGTCGATCGCGACCGGCACGTCCGGATCGAACCGCGTTACGAACTGGCGGGTCTTGAGCGATACGAGGTAACTCGAGGTGATGCTCAAGATCGCGCCGCCCGGCAACTGAAAGTACACCTGCCCGCCACCGAGATTTAGCTCAGGGTCGACGCTGCGCCCGACGAGGATCGCCCGCCCCGACTCCTGCATGCCTGCGACGAGTGCAAGTGAAAACGGGTTGATGGCCGCGGCGTCTTGAACGATGAGGGCGAGGGGCTTTTGATAGTAGTCAAGTCCGGTCGGCGGAGGTACGGATGGCGAGCCTGTGGATCCCCAGTTTCTCGTTGGCTCGAGGACAACTGCGTCCTGGCGCGTGACGATCGCCCCGAGCGGCTCCTGCGTAAAGAGGGCCGCGATCTTTAGCACGACGTCCGCGTCGGCCACGCCGTCAAACCGGCGGAAGTCGAGAATCAAGCCCTCCGTGTTGTACATGCGCCTCAATGCAGCTAGAAACTCAACTTCGGCGCCTGGACCCAAGCTGGGGATCGAGATGTACCCGATGCCGCCCTCGAGGGCGCGGGCCTCAATTTCGTACCGAAACGTAACCGGAGCGCGCACGATCTCCAACGTGCGAACGCGGTCCTCCGGGTCAGCCAAAGAGAGCTCGACGACCGTGCCCTGCATACCGCGGATCTTTGCAGCTACATCCGCAGCGCTCATTCCCGCCGTATCCTCGCCATCCACCGCTGCGATGCGCTCGCCTCGGCGAACGCCGGCTCGCTCTGCCGGTCCGCCTCCCAATACGCTCAAGATGAAGACCTCTCCATCGGGGGTCATATCGAGGATCATGCCAACACCGATGATTTGCGAAGGATCGCCTTGGCTCAAGGCTGCCTCCACTTCGGCGGGGGTCCGGATAAACGTGCCCGGGTCGCCCACTTGAGCGACCATCTCCTGAAGCAGCTCGTATAACTCGTCGAGCGTCGCAACGCCGGAGGCATGCTCGCGATAGCGCGCCCCGACCTCCTCCCAGTCGACTCGAGGAGTGCCCGCGAAATACTCGGAGACGGCGGTCCACACCCCGTCGAACAACTCAAGAGCGCTGAGCTGCGCCGTCGCTTTGGAGGGGCCAATCAGTACGGAAGCAACGATAAGGAGAAGCACGATCAGGCGGAGAAAGAGTTTGGACGTTGGACGCATCGATCCGGATCACCTCTCGGTCCTATTCGATTATTCTCGGCTGCGCCCTTTTTTGGCAGTGCTGTAACATAAAGGTTTCGACGCTTTATGAGACGCCTCCAATAAACAGCAATGAAGGAGCCGATCCAACGCAAGGAGAAATTGACGGCACGGCAATACTTTCCGAGGTGAGCGTCCGTGAATCGGTTTACCCGTGCGTGCTGCGCGTTTTTGCTCATGATGGCCCTGTCTGCTCCGATCGCTTCCGCCAGCGAGATCAACGTCGAATCCGCGGCCGTGAGTTTTCAGACCGTAGACGGAGAGCGGATCGCTACTTTCCTCCACTTTGTCGCATCTTCGGCGGAGTTCACGTTGCGGAGCCCGAGCGGCCGCTACAACGAGGCGACCGAGGTGATGACGGCCATCGCGCAAGGCGATGAGCGGGCCGTTCTCACCAAGAGCGGCGAGAGCTCCTTTGAAGTCTCCGCTGCGACCGAGATCGGGATCAGCTTCGACGACGAGACGCTCGCCGCCTTGGGTGACGTGACCTTCCTATCCGATGAGCTGGACGCCCGCTCCGACGAGCTCTTCGTCGACCGCCTAAGCTCCCTTAAAGCCCGCATCGACGCGCTCAAATCGAGCATCACGCTTTCGGACACGCTCGAGTTGATCGAAAGCTTTCTGGCGAACGTCGGTGCGGACGACCGCCTGATCCTCTTGAGCGGCAACGTGCGCGTGGTCCGCGAGGACACGACGATGGAATCCGCATGGATGCTCGTCAATGAGGCCGATCAAAGTGAGTTCATCTCGATCGCCGATCCTGACCGCAAGCTGACCCTGACGATCGTTACCCAAGAAGAGACGAGCGAGGACGAGTCCCAGGATTAGCCGCTGGTCTTCCTGGAATGGAACCACCCCGGTAGGGCAAAACAAGGTTTGGACATTGCGACGAAACTTTGCGCCTCCGCCCTTTGGTGTCGGCGGATCAAAGGAGCCTCCAAACCTTGAAGCGCTCGATGATACTTCCGTTTTCCGTGCTCGCCGGGGTGCCGTTCGTCATGGTTCTCGGAAACTCCATGCTCATCCCTGTCTTCCCCCAAATGGAGCAGGAGATGAACCTCACGCAGTTTCAAGTGGGCCTTCTCATCACCGCCTTTTCCGTCCCGGCCGGCCTACTCATCCCGTTTACCGGAGCGCTCTCCGACTACGTCGGACGGAAGATCATCATGACGCCAGCGCTGATCTTATACGGTCTGGGGGGCCTCGTCGCGGGGACGGCCGCCCTCCTGCTCGACAATCCGTTCACCGCCATCATCGTCGGTCGCATCATTCAGGGGATCGGGGCCGGGGGCACGTACCAGATCGCGCTCGCACTGACGGGAGACGTATTCACATCCTCGGAGCGGACAAAGGCCGTCGGCATGCTCGAAGCCGCCAACGGCCTAGGCAAGGTCGTCAGCCCGGTGCTTGGATCGCTTTTCGCCTTGATTACTTGGTTTACGCCGTTTTTTGTTTACGGCATCCTTTCGATCCCGGTCGCTCTTGCCGTCTGGTGGATCGTCAAAGAGCCCGATCGCGAGAAGAAGCAGGAGTCGGTGAAGCAGTACCTCCACAACCTCGCCGAAATCTTTCGCAAGAAGGCAACGAGCCTGGCGGCGTGCTATTTGGCGGGAATGGTCGGACTCTTCCTGCTTTTTGGCTTGCTCAGCTACCTGTCCGACGTGCTCGAGGACCCGCATGGCATCAAAGGATTTGCGAAAGGTTTTGTGCTTGCTATTCCCGTGGGCACGATGGCGCTCACGTCGTATCTTGCAGGGATCTTTCTCGAAAAGCGGCAAAAGCTCCACAAACCCGCCGTCATCTTCGGTCTGGGGCTCACGTGCGCCGCGTTCGTAGCCCTTACGTTCTTTGACGGCTTGATCGCGATGGTAGCGCTCTCATCCGTGATCGGGCTGGGCATCGGCGCCACCCTCCCCCCCGTAAACACGATGGTCACCGGCGCCACCGAGTCTGAGGAACGAGGATTGGTGACATCCCTGTACGGGACCGTTCGCTTTTTCGGCGTGGCGATCGGACCCCCGACGTTCGGGCTCCTGGTCGGCGTGGGCACGACCATCATGTTTCTCGGGGGCGCAGGCGTCGCTGCGGTTGCGGGAATACTAGCCTTCTTGCTCATCGCGCCGAACAAGATGCGTGCCAAGTCGGAGGAAAAAGGCGCCGCACAAGGGAGCGATTCGAAAGAGCCGGAGCGCGGCGCGCGGGGCGATGAAGAGTTTCACCCCGTCAGGTGAGCGTCAGGCAAGCGCCCATCGAAAGAAGAGCTCATCGCAATGGTGGAATAGGCTTGCAAGTCTCAATGCCGCAGGCGGCGTGAATGCCTCGGGGCCTTCGATCATCGAGAGGTCACCCTTATATCCGATGAGCTTCGGCGCGAGCGTCCAAAAAAGCGTGTCGACGAGGCCGGCATCCACGAACCAGTAGTTCAGCGAGGCGCCGCCCTCGACCAATAAGCGATCGATCCCGTACTCCAGGCGCAACACCTTCATCGCCCGTCCAAGATCCACCCGTTCCTTGCCGCACACGAGGACGTCGGCACGCTCGCTCACTTGCTCGCGAGCGAGTGGATCGGAGGCCTCGCACGTCAGGACGATCCGCCTGGCGCCCTGTTTTGTGAAATACTCACTTTCGAGTGGCAGGTCAAGCGATCGGCTAACGACGACGCCCACGGGCATCCGCTCGCTCCCCGACAGCTCGTCCGTCGGGAAGTGCGGGTTTGCCCGCACAGTCTCCGCCCCTCGCAAGACGGCGTCGAAATGTGCACGGATCCGCCCCATGAGCGCTCGGTCCACGGCACTGCCCAGCTTCACCGTGCGGTGCTCGCCGTCAACCGTGGTCTTTCCGTCTACGCTCGTCACCATATTGATCCCGATGAACGGCCGATCCGCGGGAGCGCCCGGCAATTCCAGGTCGTCGTAAATTGCGTGCGGATCGAGGCCGCCTTTGTACGTCGGAAAAAGTCGCTCCAGCTCTGCCACGCCTCCTTGAAAGCTTCGGCCGCGCCAAGTCGCCGTGGGCACTAATTCGACTACGGCGCGACGATTGAAACCACACTTCGACGGATGGCCAAGGCGTCCTGTCTCCTGGAGTTTTCCCTCTCCGCCGCCCGTATACGAGTTTGACTTCACGATCTCGCTAAACTATAATCACTAGTAGTTAACAATGATTGTCGATTACGGTGGTGCAGCGTGTGGTTGACGATGCGACGTCTCTGATCGAGTCGTTCAAAGCCCAAGGGATGAAGATTACCCCCCAACGCCGACTCCTGTGCACTCTGGTCGCCGAGGCTCACGACCACCCTACCGTCGAGACGATCTACCATCGGGCCATCAAGTCGATGCCGACCATCTCCCTTAAGACAGTCTACACGACCCTCACTGAGCTGTCCGACATCGGCGCAATCAAATTGACCACACTTGGGGCAGGATCGCTCCGGGTGGATCGCAATGTCGCGCCCCACGCACACCTAGTTTGCAACGGGTGTGGCCGCGTCGTGGACCGGCCCATGGAAATCGACAAACATGCGTCTGCGGTCGACGAAACAGGCTTTGAGATCGAAGAACAAATCCTCGTCTTCCGGGGACGCTGCGCGCTCTGCCGCTGAACGTATCATTCGTGGAGGGTGGATCATCCAATGGCAACCCACAATATTGGCAAGACAGAAAAAGCGGAAATGTATCTCAAGGCGATTCTTCTGCTCGGCCAGGAGAGTCCTCCCGTCACCGTGACCAAGGTTGCCGAATTCATGGGAGTCTCCCCCGCCTCTGCCTCCGAAATGATCAAGCGGATGGAGCAAAATGAGCTCGTCGACACGTCCGGAGCCGACGGCATCACCCTGACCGAACAGGGCGCCGTCGATGCGCGTCGCTTGGTGAGGCGCATGCGGCTTGCCGAACGTCTTTTGAGCGATGTGTTGAAACTCCCGCTCCACCTCATCTACGATGAAGCGTGCAAGTTGGAGCACGCGATGAGCGACGAAGTAGAGAGTCGGTTGGCCGAAGTGCTTGGCGAACCTGAAACTTGTCCCCACGGCTTTCCTATTCCCTCTCTGGAGGGCAGGGTGGGTTGCCCGCTCATGGAGAGCCTCGAGAGTCTCGAGCCAGGCGATGAGGCCCGGATTGTGAGCCTGCCTGAACGAAACCGTTCGCTCCTTGAGTACCTCGTCGAGCAAGGCATCGAGCCGGGCGCAACCGTTACGGTCGAAGAGCTCGCGCCGTTCAACGGTCCTATGTTTTTGCGCATCAAAGAGCAGCGCAAAGCGCTCGCCCGTGAGGCGCTTAGCGACGTTCGGGTGCAACGTCTAAGTAGCGGCTCGTAAGGCGCTCGTAGGCCGGCGAAAAAGTCGTGCTGCGAGTCGCGCTGGCTGCCTGTCGTCCTACGTTGGGATCACTTTGTAGACCTCACCTCGGTCGATGGCTGCGACATACAGCTCTCCGCGGTGATCCTCGCCAAATCCCGATATGCGAAACCCGCTCTCGATCAACGTTTCTCGACTTCGTTCGAGTGGCTCTCCGGCGCCTGCGGTGATCGTCCATATCGTCCCGGCACAGTAGTCTGCAAAGACATACCGCCCGACAAGCGACGGCAAGGCCGAGCCTCGATACACATACCCCCCGGTGATCGAGCACACGCCGCCCGAGCCGTGCCGGTATGCCGCAACCGGCATCGTCAGGCCTTCGAAGTCGCATGACTGTCCCGGAGGATAACACGCCGGCCCTTCCGCCCGATTCCATCCGTAGTTGTCGCCGCCTGCGCTTGCGGCCGACTGAACATTCACTTCCTCCCAGACGCTTTGCCCGACATCCGCGATGTACAGGTCGCCCGTCTCTCGATCGAACGAAAACCGCCACGGATTACGCAGTCCATACGCCCAGATCTCGCCCCGCGCACCGGGGGATCCGACGAACGGATTATCGCTTGGCACAGCGTACGGTTCTGCGCTGTCGACATCGATCCTGAGGAGCTTTCCAAGAAGCGTGTTCAGATTTTGGGCGTTTCGCCAAGGGTCTCCTGCTCTCCCCCCGTCACCCGAAGCGATGTAGAGGTAGCCGTCGGGACCAAACGCGATCATGCCGCCGTTGTGGTTTGATGCAGGCTGCTCGATCGATAGGATCAGCGTCGCCGACTCCGGCAAGGCCAGGCCTGTCCCGCGGTCGACGGTGTATCGCATGACCCGAGTGTGCCCGCGAGCGTCCGTGTAATTGACAAAAAGCCAGCCGTTCTCAGGAAATCTCGGGTGAAAGGCGGCTCCAAGAAGTCCCTGCTCGTACCCACGAGACACCAAGTGCGAGATATCCAGCAACGGCTGGGCCCTCATACTGCCGTTTCTCAAAACCCTGATCCGGCCGACTTTCTCCACGATGTAAAGGGAAGCGTCATCGCCAGGCGCCTGAAGAATGTGGACGGGTTGGGCAAGTCCATCGGCGATCTTCTCGAGGGTGACGGACGTAGCGACCGGGGCGCCGCAAGCCGCCAAGGAGGCCAACATGACCGCAACGAGCGGGAGCGCAGCACGCAGGGCGCGACCCGCTCCTTTTCTTTTCAATTCCACGAGCCCACATCGAGCGACCACTCGGCCAGATTGGAAATCCCGAGCCGCTCGATCCCTCCTTCCGGAAGCTCCAGCGCAAACTGGTACGCCCCAAACCGACGCGGCTGGTATGTTTGAGCGCAGAGGCTCGGATTCCCCACGCCTCCAGGGCGCATTAGCAGTGCGTCAAGGATGCTCCCATTCGCGCGAAACCATATGATATCGAGCGGGACCTCCACGTTACACATGTGAAAGCTGCCTGCCGTCGCCGCCTCGAACAAAAAGAAGATGGCTGTTTCTTGCACGACGTCGCCTGCGATGAACTGATACCCCGCCGCACGCCGAACCGCGTTGTCCGCAATCAGCACGTCGACATCAACACTTGCGCCGTCCGGTCCGAGGAGCCGGATCGATCCTGGCTGCATACTACAAAACGCCGCGGTGACACGTGCGGGCGTTTCAGAACAAATGCGCTGCACCCGCTCGGCCAAGGTGCCTCCATCCGATGCCGACACGGAGACTCCGACCAATAGGAGCGTCAAGACGAACGCCGCAGCTGTGCTTACACGTCGCAAGTGAGAAAAGCTCAAAAGACGATTCCTCCTCGTGCCATGGCCGCGCTACGATCTTGGCCACTTTTTCGTGACCGTAGGGTCAGCAACCTCCAAGAGATCTAGGCAGCACCTCTGCTTTGAGAAAACGCGCTTTTTCTGAGGCTGAGGACGAAGATTGGCCAGCGTCGCTGCGATGCGGGCGATGTGTTGATGCGC
>CAYRIY010000025.1:34627-40465 GCA_964424335.1 uncultured Clostridia bacterium | reverse complement strand
GTCAGGTTGATCCCGTCGACCTTGATCTTGGTCGGCTCCTTGTAGAGCAGGTCGTTCAGTTCCTTCTTATTGTATTGACCGATGGGCTTGTCCGGATCGAAAAATCCACATCCGCGAAAGATCCGCCCATACCAACCGTCCATGCTGTAGCCGGGGATGGTGATTGCGCCTTCGTTGAGCGATTTGGTCTCATCGTAGAGCGCGGCGAGGTTGAAATCGCTCACCGAGCCCATGCCTTCGCAGCGTGGGCACATGCCGCCCTGGCGCGTAAAGGTTGCTTTCTCGGTCTTTTTCTGGCCTTCGCCGCGCTCCACCGTGATGGCGCCGGTTGCCCTCACCGACGCGACGTTGAAGGAGAACGCGTTGGGCGGGCCAATGTACGGCTGCCCGAGCCTGCTGAAGAGGATCCGGAGCAGGGCGTGGGCGTCCGTGGCGGTACCCACCGTGGAGCGCACGTTGGCGCCCAGGCGCTCTTGGTCCACGATGATCGCGGTGGTAAGGCCTTCGAGCACGTCGACGTCGGGTCGGTCGACGCTTGGCATAAACCCTTGTACGAAGGCGCTGTATGTCTCGTTGATCAGCCGCTGCGACTCGGCGGCGATGGTGTCGAACACCAGCGAGCTCTTTCCTGAACCGGAGACGCCGGTAAACACCGTAAGGCGGCGCTTTGGAATCGCGACGCTGATGTCCTTGAGGTTGTTCTCGCGTGCGCCCCGCACGCGGATCCAGTCGTGACTGTCGGCAAGTCCTGGCGCCTGCGAAGTTACGCCTGATTGTGGGATCATGCACATCGTCTCCTTATGCTCGACCGATTTCAAAATTGGTGTTTCTTTACTGTAGGACACCGTTTGGTGTCGTGTCAACTGTAAATTTCAAGGGACGGAAAACCTAGGAGCCGAGGTGGGAGAATACTCGTTTGGAGCGGTGAACCACAAGGCAGTGACGCCACAAGAATAAAATGCGCGTTGGGAACGATTCGACCGAGGTGATGTCGCTTGAGTGGTGAACGCGAACTTGGAAAAGTCGAACCTTCAAAAGGAGCGTTTGCTATATGAGAGTTTTAGAGTCGCTGAGCGAAGCGAGTTTTCGAGAGGCGAGCCCCAATTCGGAGCCCTTGTGGGTGGATGCAAACGGTCGTGTGCTTCGCTTCTCGCTTCGCCCGGGACAGAAAATTGCAGAGCACAAAGCTCCAAGCTCACCGTTTTACGTCGTGGTGGTCAAAGGGCGCGGCGTCTTCACCGGAGGGGACGGCTCCGAGCGATCGGTAGGCCCGGATACTCTCCTCGTCTTTGATCCCGGCGAGAATCACTCCGTTCGAGCGGAGGACGAGGAGCTGGTATTTGTCGGTATCCTCCGCGGAGTCCCCGGTACGCGGGCCGAAAAGACAGGCGGGACGCTCGGTCGAGAGTAGCTGCGCCTAACAGACGATGGTCTCGATGTCCAGGGATTTTAAGCGCTCGAGGTCTTCCTCTGTGATGCGCTGATCTGTGACGAGGATGTCAATCAGGCTCAGGTCGGCGACCGCCTCGAGATAGCGCTTGCCAAACTTTGACGCGTCCACCACGAGAATGACCGTGTCTGCGATTTCGATCATCTTGCGCTTTACTTGCGCCAAATAGTGCCAGCGGTCAGTAATGCCGTACTCAAAATCGACCCCGAGCGCGCCAATGATGGTCTTTGAGACGCGCCCGACCTGCTCGAGCGACTGAAGCGTCGCGGGGCCGGAAAGTCCAAACGCCTCGCCATGCCCGCTGATGACGCTCCCGCCGGTCAGCGTAATGTCGACGTCATTGCGCTTGCGGGCAATTTCATATGCAATGTTTACGGCGTTGGTAAGCACTCCGATTCCGGATGGGGGAAAGTGACGGGCCACCTCGAGTGTCGTGGAGCCCGCGTCGATACAGACGACCTCGCCCGGCGCGATGAGCGCGGCCGCCGCCATACCGATGCGCCGCTTCTCCTCTTGAAACGGGATCGACTGTTCAACGGCGGACCCGCCTTGATCCGACGCGACGACACCGCCGTGGACCCGGGCGACGAGACCCTGCTCGGCAAGGGCGTCCAGGTCACGGCGGATCGTGTGCTCTGAGACGCCGAAAGCCTCCACCAGCGACGCAACGGTCGCAAACCCACTCTTGCGGATGAGATCTAGGATGGCGTCATGCCGATCGGTCACTCGACGTTGTGTGTGGCGGATCTCCATGTTCATGTGACACCTCTTGTGGCGTGAAGCGCTCGTCGACGTTTTTGGACCATTTACGCCGATCCGTCCTGGGCCGGCCTGGCGTCGGAGGCGAGCAGCCTGTCGATGTGGTAGATATCGCCGTCTTCGGCAAGGTACACCTCCACCCCTTGTGGTCCCTGAGTCGAGATGAGGCGGTCTCGCTCTTTATCATCCCACTTCGGATGGAAGTGCGTGAAAATCGCGATTTTTGGCTGGAGCGTGCGAAGCGCTTCGAAGCTTGGCTCGAGATCCAGATGAGCGAGCTCTGTGATGAGCACGTCGGCGTCGCGGCCAAAAGGATCGATTTCGAGCAGCGAGACGTCGAGGTTGCCGGTGTAGGCCAAGACGAGCCCTTGCGCGTGGAGCTTGAACGAGTAGCTCTCAAATCGCCATGCAGGCGGCAGCTTCTCAAGGGCGGCGGCGCGGCGGCGAAACGGCCGTAAGTGTTCGTTTGCCATCGCTTCGATAAAGACATCGTCGTCTAGCTGAGCTTTGGCGCCGGTCTCGATTGCCCTCCACTCGATCGGAAATCCGAGCCATTGCGGCAAAAGGTAGCATGCCTCGAGCATCGTGCTGTAGGCCTCGATTCCCTCTTGGGGCATGTAGACGAGCAGAGGATCTCGACGGCCCAGGTGCATCATCGTTTTGATCAGTTGAATGAGTCCGCTGTGGTGATCGCCGTGCATGTGCGAGATGACGACAGAGCGGATGGCGCAGTGATCGAGCTCATGGTGGCAAAGCAGGCTGCTCGCCCCGTCTGCGACATCGAGGAGGTGCAATCGTTCACCCAACTTGACTGCGATCGTCTGCGAGAAGCGTTGCGGGGTCGGCAGTCCCGATGCGGTGCCGAGAAAGTAGATTTCCAACGGATTTCCTCCACTAGTCATTGTTGGGGCGCTCGTTAGCCAACTTGGATTTGCTCGCCTTCGCGCGGGTAGATCACGTTGGCATGGAGGTTTTGGGCGACCTTGAGCGCTTCGTCCTCTTTGCCCGAGGGGCAATGAATCAGCGCAAGGCGGGGCGCATTGGCTTGGTTTGCGATGCGAGCCGCGTCCGGCGCTCCCGAGTGTCCATAGGGATTTTCCTCGGGCGCTGGATTGCCGCCATATGAAGCCTCGTGGATCAACAGCGAACATCCCGCGGCAAAGGGAACGAGGTCGGGGTTTGGTCCCGTGTCGCCTGAATACACAAAGCGAGCTTGGGTGCGTTGGTCCGTGAAGCGGTAGGAAAGCGCAGGCACCGGGTGTATCGCCTGGATGCATTCCAGTGAAAAGCCCTCACCGTCAAAGCGGTCGCCCGGATGGAGCGGGACGAGGTTGAGGGAAGGCCCGATATTTGGAAACCGATCGGAGCCCAAGAACGTGAGCGCACGGTCGACGACCAGCTCGAGATCTTCAGCGGGGCCCAAGATGGTGAGGCTCCGCTCGCTGCCCAGGTAAAAGAGGAGCTGGGGAAGACCCATGTAATGGTCGTGGTGAAAGTGAGTCATCACCAAATGGTCGATCTTCGCTGGGTCGATTCCAAAGCGTCGCATGTGGAGCACGTTGCACCACCCGACGTCGACCAAGATGTTTTCATTGATCACAAAAGAAGCCGACTCGCCGCCGACGGCGGGGCGCACGGCGCCGTTGCCCAAGATGGTGATGGTGGTCTTCATAGGTGGTCGCCTCGTTTCGCTGTGGAGCCCGGCTGCGGAGCTCACGACACGGTCATTTTGATTCTCGATTTCAATCAAATGTAAGTGGAATCCTGCTTGTGATGCGAACTAAAACAATCATTATTAGATAGAAAACGATCAATGTGCGGGTGTGAGGGGCGTGGGAGGCTTCGTGGACGAACGGTCCTGCTCATCGCAAAGTGAGTGGTGAGCGTCGAGACCGACTTCTCCTGATCTTGGTCGAGGAGGGTTCTTGCGCGTGTCACGCAACGCGTCGGCTGAGGAACGCGGCGCCGGGAAACGCGCACGGCCGAGCAGGACGATTGATTGGGCGATGGCGATTGTCTCTAGGAGCCTGCGAGGTGGGACTCAATGCGGTCGGCGAGCGCGTGATGGCCAAAATGTCGGGCCCACCCGGCGGGCGTCGAGCGATATGTCTCGTCTGCGATCGTGGCATCGGCGCCTGCCTCGAGCAGCCACGATACCAATTGCGTGTCGCCCCAAGCCGCAGCGTAGTGGAGCGCCGTCGCTCGCTCGGAACCGATCCTATGATCAGCGATTTCGGGCTTTGCTTTGAGCAGGGAGGGAACCCGTCCTCGCAAGCCAAGGTCACACGCGGTCAATACATCGAGCACCGCCCCTTTTTCCGCGAGCCACCTTGCAGAAAGCGTCGCACGCAGCTTTCCCGCGATCTCAACAGGGCGCAACCCGCACGGAAGCGTGACATCGATGCCGTCGGCGAATCGGGACTGAAGGCCGGGAAGGAGCTTTTCCAGGGTCTCCACGTCCTGGTCGCCCAACGCTTCGACAAACCTCACGGTATCGGGATGAGGAGCCCCTTTGGCGAACACGTCTTGGTGAAGCCAATACGTCTGCCCTCGACCCAGCGACTGAAAGCCGAGCTTGCGGTAGACGAATTCGCCAAGTGGCGTCGCATTGAGAATCGAGCGCGAGGCGCCGTCTTTGTGCGCAGTGTGGAGGGCGAAGGAGGTGACGATCGTTCCGATCCCGCGGTTTCGCTCGCTGGGCAGGACACCGACGTCGAACAATCCAATCACGTTGCCGACTCGATACGTAACGGCGGCGCCCACCGGCTTTCCTTTTTTGAGCGCGACCGTGTGCCGTACGCGGCGCACGCTATGGCGAGTCGATCCTGCCGTGCTGTGAGCCATTGTTAGGAGCTGGGCCTTTGCGCGGGAGAGCTCAGGTGACGATTGCCCGTAGTAGGGATGAGGATTAGCATCCCACAAAGACGCTGGGGGATCGACGACGATCTCGAGGCCATGCGGCATTTCGCTTTGGGGAGGAAGGTCTTCGAGGCGCAGCGCCATCCAGTGAGGCTCCCATGCCCAATCGAATCCCCGGGCAAGAAGGGCTGCGCCAAGCGCCCGAGTCGGACGGCCACCCGTCCAACACCCGATGATGGACCACCGCCCCTGTGCCCCGCACCAGTCGATGAGTTCGTCGAGCGTTTGACCGACCTCATCGCGTTGGAGGTGGGGAAATGCGATGTTTGCCGACCCCAAGCCCATCGGATTGTACGTTGTGTGCGCGCCATTGAATGACGCAACCTTTCCACCCGCTGCGACGGCAAGGTATTCAAACCAGGCTCGATGGATCATTCTCACGTCTCGCAAGACAACTGCTCGAGTCAAGTTCTCGGTTGGCTCCAACGTTGGCAATCGGGCCAAGTCGGCGCTCTCCTTTGGGGCGAGGTGTGATCCGGGCATACTGGGATCAACATCCTCGTTCACAAATGGACCGTCTGTATCCTCCCGCGTCGTGTCGACGGCCACATCCTTTGGTCCTCATTTCCAATCGACGTAATCGCGATTACGTTATTACAAAGCTACATCGTAACCGCGAATACGTTAATTGGAAACAGAAGGAGTCCCCACTAGGCCGCACGACATGATCGACTCGGTCAAGCTATGAGCGGATGGAAACCCTAGCGGGC
>CAYRIY010000025.1:29874-34527 GCA_964424335.1 uncultured Clostridia bacterium | reverse complement strand
GCTGACGTCCAATTGTGAACCGGTTAAGCCGATCCAGCTTGTGTATCGCCGCGCAATGCATCAATCACCTTGTCCATGAGTGCATCCAAATCGTGGCCGTGGTGTGCGGCGATGGTGCGTAGGTCGAGCTCCAGGCAGCAATCGTCGACGCCCATACTGTCAAAGAACTCGAGCATGTGCGGATGGCGGCGAACAATCTCTGCCGCCGTCGAGTCGATGGTCCAACCGTATGTCGATGTTTCCGCCACGTTCATTCCCCCTTTCCACCTCCATTTTGCGTCATAGCGCATCCGTACGTATGCAACTTTGGTGCCCGAAAAGGGCTGCCGGGCAATTGGCGCATGTGGCATCGTGGTATAATTTCGGAAATGGCCAAGACCTGCGTTCGAGAACGAATGGCTTTGGGGAGGGAAATGCAGTGGCGACGCTCCGTGATGTGGCCCGTGCGGCGGGAGTGTCGGTAACGACCGTCTCTTATGTACTCAACGATCGCAAGGGGCGCTTTTCGCCCGAAACTAAGGAGCGGGTGTTTGCGGCCTTGGACGAGGTCGGTTATATCCGCAATACGGTCGCCCGGAGTCTCGTGCGCAATCGTACTGATACGATCGGAGTCTTGATCCCAAACCTTACCGACGAGACCTTTTCCCGGGCGCTGCGGGCAGCTCAGCACGTACTTTCGGCCAACGGATACGACGTGATCGTGACAGATACCAGGGGCGAAGTTGAGCGCGAGCGACAAAGCTTGAACAACATGCGGGAGCGAAGGGTCGATGGGCTCCTTTTTATCTCCGCATCCCGGATTGCGCCGAGCGACCACCTGTTTGAGTTTGCTCAAAGAGGGGCGCCTCTGGTTGTGATCAACCGCCATCTGCCGTTGGACTCGATCGACCAAGTGATTATCGACAACATCAGTGGAACTCGGGCGGCCGTATTCCATCTTGCCGAACAGGGGCATCGCCGCATCGGGTGCATTCATTTGCCGCTTGCCGGCGCTTCTGCGACACGGGCGAACCTCGATCGCGTGCAGGGATTTCGTGACGGTATGGCCGCCTTGGGGTTTGAGGTCCGCGAGGAATGGGTGGCGGCGGGGCGCTACGGCGAAGATCTCGGAGCGCGATCAGGTTACGAGCAAGCGCTCCGGATACTAAGCGGCGATCGCCCGACCGCAATCGTGTGTACAAACGACTACCTGGCCATCGGCGCCTTTCAGGCTGCCAGGGAACTCGGACTTCGCGTGCCCGACGACGTCGCGTTGACCGGACACGACAACACGACCCTCGCACGGTTGTACTCCCCTTCATTGACGAGCATTGTTCACCCTACATCCGAAGCCGGCGAAGAAGCGGCAACCCGCCTCTTGGAACGACTCTCCCCCAACTCGGACGCCAAAGACGACCGCCCTTGGAGCAAGACGCTTGAGACGCGGCTTATCGTGCGGGCGTCGAGCGCAGCGAAGGCAACTTAACCCCCCAAAAGGATTCCGAAAAATAACTTGAGTAGTGCGAAGGAGATGATTGGAAAAGGTGGAAGTCTCGTCTCGATGCAAGGTGAAGCGTTTCACCTCAGACCGATGAAGGAGGATTTGCGAATGGCAAGTCGGATTGTTGTGCAACGAAGTCTCCTCACTCTGCTTCTCGTGTTGCTTCTCTCCACGATCGCGCACGGTCAAACGCTGCGATTCCTCGCCGTAGGCTTTCCCGCAGACTTGATTACGTACTTTACCGAAGAGTTGGCGCCTGAGTTCGAAGCCAGGCACGGCGTGAAAGTGAACATTGAGCCAGTCAGTTCATGGAATGCCCGCGCGGACCGCATTCTCCTGTCCATTGCGGCAGGAGTGCCGTACGACATTGTGTCGACGGGGGCTTACTCGGCGTACGAAGAGGGGTCTGGGGGCATGTTGGCTCCGCTCAATCGGTACCTCGAGGGGTGGGAGCACACGTCGTCGATCCCGGCTCCGATATGGGACGCGCTGAGCTGGAGAGGAAACGTCTACGTCATGCCGCACAACACAGCTCCTCGAGCGGTCGCGTACAACAAGTCGAGCTTTGCCGAGAGCGGTCTGGATGCCGAGCGCCCTCCGGCAAGTTGGGACGAACTCATCGAGACCGTGCGCACCCTGACGCGCGTCACATCGGATCAAGTGACCCAGAGGGGTTGGCATATCAGGCGCAACGCCGCGCAAGACCTGATGTGGTTCACGGAGCAAGCGGGTGTTTCGTTGCTCGACCTCGAACGACTTGTGTCCAACCTAAGCAGCCCTCAAGCACATGAGGCTTTATATGCGCTCCGGGACCTCATGGATGCGGCGGCAATTTCCATCCCTGCTGGCGGAAACAACTTTGCTCAAGGAAACCTCGTGATGGAGTGGCACAATCCGCCGCTAATGGTTGCGGCGCTCGAGCAAAACCCCGAGCTAGCCGGGGAGTACGGTCTGTTTGCGCCCCGGCGATCACCTGAGCACGACCCGGTGGCGTTTACGTTCGTCGATGGCCTAGGCATTTTGGCGGAGAGTGCAAACAAGGACTTGGCATGGGAGTTCATTTCGTTCTTGAACGAGGATGAGGTGCTCCTCAACACCTTCCGGCGGGGCGGCTACTTGCCTGGTCGCACCGACATGGTGGATGATATCGTCGGGATCCACGCAACGATGTCGCTGTTTTACGACGTCTTCCCCTATGCCAAAATGCCCGTGCTGCCGCTCCCTCGGGATGTCTCACAGGGTGAACTGGCGACACTCGTAAGCCAGGTGTATGCACACGAGATCTCGCCCGAAGAGGCGCTCATTCGTGCGGGAGAGGTGTGGGATCGCCTGCTAGCAGAGTGGCGTGCAGAACTGGGAGAAATGTAGAAAAACCTAGCTCGCGAAAGCCCGCCCAGAGTGAGACGAAGGTCAGACGACGGAGATCGCACTCTGGGCGGGCTTATGCTCCGGTGACATATTCGCCCCACTAAAATGCCTACACTGCATTGCCTGCCCTGCAATTTCTACCGTGTCAACAACTCCAAAACATGCGTGGATAACATAGCTCAACGTGCCTAAATGCGCACGTTGAGCGCTGCCTCCTCCTGCACCACGGCGCCGTCGACGGTGAGCGGCGGCAAGTCGGGACGGTCGGGACCTCCTCCGGAAAAGCCCAGACGAAACGTGTAGGCGCCGGGCTCGAAGCCTTCGCCGTTTCTTTGGCAAATGAGCGCCCGCGTGCCGTCCCGATTCCAGATGACGTGAATCGGAAGTTCCGCGTCGTCCCTCAGCGCCGTAACGGTCAATCGGCGTCGGTCGATCGGCTCGGGACTTTCAAGCAGCAACAGGCTCAGACCGCTGCCCGCAATCGGCCAACGGATCACCTCGAGGGTCGGGGGGAGGGGGCGTTTGCCCATCCCGAGGCGCTCAAAGAGGGGCAGCGCGGCCGCATCCGCTTCGTCGTAAAGCTCCGCGTCGAGCGCTTCGAGCGCGGCCGTCGCGGTCTCGAGTTCTGCTAGTTTGGCTGCAATGGCGAGCGTCATCGAGCCGTCCGAAGCTCCGACAAGCGCTTTCAACTCGCCTTGGCGCGCGTTTACGACTGCTTCTAAAGCGTCTCGATCAGCGAGGCGTGCGAGCGAAGGCGCAGGTCCGGCGGGCAGCGTGTGGACGACCTGCTCTCCATCGCGAATTCCGGACGTGAGGTGCTCCGTCGCCGTCGCAAAGCGAGAGGTGGCAAACTGAAACTCATGGAGCGGCTTCTCCCCGGCCCGGCTGGGGGAGAGGACGTCGACGCGATACATCCGGTCGGGCGCCAGCAGCCCTTCGGTCGTTCGGTAGACGTATGTTTTCGGCTTCGAGGGCGGAGGCGGAGCGCTTTCACAAGGATGCGCCTCGTGCCCGAGGAGGTACGTGATGAGCCCGTCGCTGAGCAGGGGGAGCCAACCGAGGAACGAGCCGATCGTGGGTTCGCCGATTCGCTTGCCGCTCCGATCTCGTATTGCAAGCCTCAAATCGTCGTAGAAGTCTTGGGCGTACGTCTCGTTGAACGTGAGCGCCACGTCGTAATTGCAGTAGTGGCTCCTAGCGCCGTGCCTAGGAATGGTTTGCTCTATGTAGGTGCCGAGTTCGTTGAGGGGCGTGTCGGCGTAATCCGGCGCCTCGCTATCGGCATAGGCGGTCCCCGGAACATCTCCGGTGCGAAAATAGTACACGGCCGTCTCTCGGATCGGGCGCTCGCCCTCTTGGGACGCTACTTGCCTTTCGGTGCGGGTTGTCTCGACCGTCATGCGGTAGGTGCGATTTGGCGCAAGTTCGAGGCCCCGGCTTAGCGCCTCGCTGGCTTCATGTAGATCACCAGCATCGCTAGGGGTCGTGAGCCGCCGACGCTCTGCTGCCTTTGTGGTACGGTAGCAGACTTGGATCACGTGAATGCGCCCGGAAATGCCCGGCTCGTCGCCGCCCTTCGGATCGTCCGGCGTCAGAGGGCCGAGGCGGTCCAGCGCGTCTTTGACGATGCCGGAAATCTGGGGTTTTAAAACGTCCGAACGAATCACCGCAGGTGTCGGCGGCGTTTGGGGGCTCGGCTGATCCTGTTTGGGTGCGATCGGTCCGGGAACGATCGTTCCTGGCTTCAAGGTCCCCGGCGTGATGGGTTTCGGCAAGTCTGGGACTGGCGTGATTGGCCCGATCGG
>CAYRIY010000025.1:0-29774 GCA_964424335.1 uncultured Clostridia bacterium | reverse complement strand
CCGGGTTCGCCAGGACCTGGTTCACCCGGGCCGGGGCCGCCGACGCCGCTTTGGGTCACGTGCACCCGTACGAGGTCGATCGTCCAGTTAAACGAGTCGTCGGGGACAACAAGCCGGATCTCCTCCGGACTCGTACGCTGGGTGGCGAGGTCCGCCACCTTCTTGCCTTGAGCGAACGCCTCGGCCCGCACGGTTACGTGACGGGACGGGTCGAGCGGCACGCGGCAAAGGATTTCGACGTAGTTCATCGGCTCGGGGAACCTCATGGAGAACGACGGCGTATCCAAGAGGCCACGGTCGACACGAGCGGGAAAGGTGTGGGCGTCAAGGGGGAGCGCAAAGGCGACACGCTCATGCACAAACTCGAGCGGATACACCGTTCCTTTCGGGACCGAGCGCCAGTCGAAGCAGACGATGGGCGCTTCTTCCTGCGCCGGACAATGGGGAACGTAGTCCTCCCTTGCGGGTCGATTGGCAAGGCTGAGGGGCCTGTGTTGCCAAAGGGCGAGTTTGGGCTCGCGGGCGTACACGTCGGGGAGGAGGTTCTCTCTGCGTATGTCAAATGGCGTCACACCTGAGACGTCCCCCACCCGCAGGGGGGACTGTTTGACGAGCGTCCAACTGCCGTCGGTTTCTCGCACGTGTAGGTCGATTTGGGGGCGGCGGTAGATGAACTCCCAATCGTCGACCAGGTCCGTCACGTACTCCTCCAAGCTCCCGTCCTCACGTTGTCTGGCAGAGAGGCCGTAAAGGGGTTTGGCAAATGAGAGCACAGGCGTCGCATCGACTGGAACGACCGGAATCGGAGTGTCTTCATCAGGCTCCTCGCCCGGGGGAAGCGAAAGCATGGCCCAGCTCGCGCCGATCATCTTGTGATGCACGAGGTCGGCGCGCTTGAGGTAGGAGACCGAGTAGGGGCGATCCACCTCGCCCCATTCAAACTCGACCTCTACGTCAAAGCTCGGCAAGGGAAAAGGGAGTGTGAGCGCCACGTGTGCCTTGCCGTAGATCCAGTACGGCTGCGGCGCCTTGGCCGCCAGGATTGTCTCCAAGAGCAAGCCGAGGCCGATGCCTAAGACGGTGAGGCCAAGCTCGGCGTGGAGCTGGATCTCGCCCTCAAACTGCGGCTCTTTCCACCAAATGCCCGCATCAAAGGATATGTACGCCTTGAGGACCAGGCGTACCGGCCCGTAGCTCTCGTCAAAGGTGACGCCGACCCAGGCTCCGGTGAAGATGCCGTTCGGATCGATCATCAAATAGCAATTGGCCGTGATGATCGAGAGGACTTTCGCCCGGATCCGCTTGTCGAGCGGCTCTTTTTTGCCGATGTGGATGTGCCATCGCCTGGAGTCGTTGAAGTCGAAAAAGGCCTCGAGGCCGCCTCCTACTTCGATGACGCCTTCGAGGTTGTAATTCACGTCGACGTTCAATTGAAACGTCGACGCAAGGCCGTCAAAGACCGCCAGCGCGTACAGGGCGCCCTCTGCCTTTTTGCCGCTTTCGCCCCGATCTTTGAGGAGGTTGGCTCGCCCTTCGATCATCACGACGGGCCCGGGAATGAGTATGGCGACCAATGCCCCGGCGTTGATCGTAAAGCCGTCGTCGGCTTGGGTTCCAAGCGTCAAGCCGGCTCCAAACGCGAAGTTGTCGTGGCGAGGTTCCCACTTGACGACGGAGGTAACGTTGTAGGCGCTGCTCTCGATGCCGCCGCGCTTTTCTTTGTACCAGCGATACCATGGTTCGGGCTCTCCGTCGACGAGCTCGCGGTCCGGGGCCACGTGCATGCCGAAGAGCCCTTTGAGCGCGAACAGCGCAGCTCCGGTAGCGCCGAGCGGAATGGCGGTGGGGAGCTCCGCGGCGAGCACGATGAAAAACGACGTGAACGACTCGCCGGTCTCCTGATCCGTCATCTGCCCGATGAGCAGCTCCGCCGCAATCTCGGTCCGCAGGGCGTAAAGGTCGAGTTTCGCATGGCCGACGAAAAGGTCGCCGGACAGTCCAGTGGGGCCGCTCTCGTCTTCGCCAACCTTTTTGTAGGAGACGGAGCCTTCGAGGAGGAGTGTGCCCGGGACCTCCAGTTTCAGCGCAATGCCGCGCAGCGAGACGTCGATGTCCGAAGGGGCGTCGGGCTTCCAACTGAACTTGAGGCCGTCGACCGAGGCGTTGAGCGGAAGGCCCTCGACCAAGGAGATGCCACCTGATACGCCAAACCACTCGCGCTTCTCGTCGCCTTCGCCCTCGGTGCCAAAGCCAATCTCTGTGATGTTGATCTTGAATGCGTGAAAATCGAGGGTGACCGCCTCCGGGGCCTTCAGCCAGCCGCCGGGAATGTCGATGTCCCCTTCGGAGCTGATCGAGAGGTCCTCCACCAGCATCTTGGGCCAATTGAAGCCGGATAGCTTTGGCCGTATGCTCCCGTCGATGAGGACGTAGTGGATCCCGTCCTTGGTCTTGTAGGCCATGTTGGCAATCTCGATTTCGAGCCAATCGAGTTTGAGGTCGATCAGGGGCTGGTCTGCGGCTCCGCCCACTTCGAGCATGAAATCGGCGTCGGGCCCTCCCGCTGAGGCCTTAAACTTCATCCATTTGTCGGCGAAGGGAATAAAGACAAGGCCGGTCAGCAAGAAAGCGTCGGGAACAGACTGGTAAAACGAGACGCGCAAGTGCCAGAGGACCATCTTCATGCCGGCAATCTCAAATCCGACGAGATGATCGCCGGTGAGCTCCGCTGGGTCGAAGTCGTCGCTGTTTAGACGCTCATCGGAGACGGCGGGCTCTTCGCGCTCGTCGCCCACGATGGCGCCGCCCGTAAATCCTCCTGATCCGATGGCGGCGTTCTCCACGCCGATGCGGGGAAGGCGCGTCCCGCTGTCGGGCTTAAAGTAATGCACGCCCGCTCTTGCAATGTAAAAACCTTTGAAGCCGGGCGGCAGTTTTTCCGCAATCTGCGGCGGAGGATCCGAATTGACAAAGTACACGTCGGTCGGATCGTCGGAGCTCCTCGACTCGGCGAAGTCGAGGATAAAGCCGGTGTCCCCGATCATAAACGGGGGCAGCCCCGTGAGATCGGGACTCTTGATGTCAAAGCCTCCGTCGGCGTCGACCGTAAGTCCGGTCGCAAAGGAGAAGTCGTACCCGTTTACCTCGCGCTTTCGCCACGTGCCGTCGGCGGTGCGTTCGTACGCCTGCAGGACGTCCGGCGGGGCGTGTACCGTAAAGGCGAGGCGCTCGATGCCGATTTTGGGCACGGGATGCGTCGCGAGGACGAGGTCGAAATAAGGGTAACCGCTCCCCTCGCCGACGCGGAACGTAAAGCCCGGCAGGAGGGGCAGTTCCAGCTCGAGCTGTTTTAGGATGTAAATGCGAAACCGAGCGGCAATCTGGGAACTCGTCCACGCCGTTTCGACGTGATCGGGATCGACGGCCAAGAAGTCCAAGGCGTCGTCGATACTGCCTGCGATTTCGGGTGGGATCAGGTCTTTGACCAGAGAGGAGATGGGGTACAGGATCTTCTCGGACACGGGTTACCTCACCTCCAGAAAGGTCATGAACTTGGCGGCGGTGCGCTCAAAGATAAGGCCGTGCAAAGCCACGCTGAAAGGGCTATTCCTGAGGAACTCGGTCAACGGATCCGCCGGATCGACGTACTCGACGGCTCGCTGAAACGTCACGCCGACCACGGCTCGATTGACGTTTGCGAGCGGGCCGTTCGGCTCTGAGTACATGCGAATCGAGATGTTGGCCCTGCCCCTCGGCAGCAGCGTGACTCGGTAGGCGAATGCCGGCTCGACGGGGTGCCAGCCCCCGCGGCGGGGCGCGTCGGGGTCGATGACAAAGGTGCCCGCCGTGCCGAAGTGGACCGCGCCTTGGGAGTAGAGCTCGAAGTAGACTCGGGAGTAACGCTCGCAGCGAGCGCCTGTGATGTCGATGTAGATCACTTTCATCTCTCGGCCCGAGGCGGGGTCTTGGTGCGTTTCGTTGGATAGGGTGGCGGACACGGGCTCGACGTAGCGGTTTAAGTGTGCAATCTGCCGCGGCACGTTGCCCACCCATGCGAAGCGCCGATTGCGGCGAAATAGCTGCACGGGATCGTTTTGAATGTCTGGCGCAAGTCGGTTGTACTCCGTCTCCAGACCGGCGTAGTCGACGCCAAAATACGTGTGCCTAAAGTCGATCTCGGCTTCAGGGCGTGCAAGGGCCTGCGCCAAAAAATTGAATCCGACGCTGAGCAACGTTCCCCCGATGATGAAAAATGCAAGCGGTCCCGACGTCGCCGCTCCGGCGCCCAATAGTGCGAGGGCCTCGGCGCCTAGAGAGACACTCGCAGTCGAGGCGGCGAGGGCCATGAAACCTGCGGAGCGGTAGTCTCCGTCTGCGTGTCGGCTCCAAGCGCCATCGATCATGGAGCTGAGGCTGATGGCGTTCGAAACAAACGCCAAGCCGCCTCCGATGGCGGCCCAGCCGGGACGGCTCGCAACGCCCGCATAGTGGCGCGTGGGCATGAGATTGCTCACATCGTCTGCGATGCCGATGATGTCCTTGGCGATATTGTAGTAGGCCTCCTGATCTCCTTCCTTCCATGCGTGGACTCCGTCGTAAATCAGGTGAAAGATCGACCCTAGTAAGTTGAAAACGTTCAATGTCCTCGCCAGGAGATCTCGGGAAGCGGTCCCGGTGCTCGTACCGCTGTCTCGACTGAAATCGAGTTGGCGGATGGCATCGGAGTCATACTCGAAGACGATTCGAGTCGGCGAAGCGTAGGTGTACCTGACGCTGCTCACTTCGCCGGTTAGCGGATTCTCAATAAATCGAACCATGGGCACTTCATCTTGGACGTTGATGGCGAACAACTCGCCGAAGCGCGTGGTGAACTGGTCGCGCATGGTTCGCAGCAAGGGGTCGATCGAGTGTTCGAGCGGCGTTCCAAGGCGCATCCCTGCAAGGCGCAGGTGGTAAAACATATCCTCCTTTACGCTTTCGAACAGTAACTTCACCAAGGCCGAACGGACCCTGCGTTGGCTGTTCCAGACCGCTTTCCAAAGTTCGAAACTGAGTGGCCGAGCGGCGTCGGCTGTCTCGGCGGTCTCAAAGATAAAACCGCGGAACGTCTGCTCTAGGAATCGGTCGCCACGCTCTTCGTTCCGCAAAGCCTCGACCGCTTTATCGAAGATGACCAGCGCATCGTCTGAGAAGTCGTCTCTTAGCTGCTCAAAGAAGTCGTCGTTCATGGCGGCGACCAGCTTCTCAACGGCTTGCTCCTTGTCGAGGATGTACTGATGGTAATGGGCCGAGAAGGGGGTGAAACGGTCGTTGTCAATTGCGCTCCGGAGTCGTGGCTGCAGGTCAGCGGGGGCCGCACGCGTGATTCGATTGATGGTGTCGACGAGCGTCGTCCGCTCCGCAAAGCCTGGAATCTGCAAAAATTCTGCAAGGCGCGCCTTGTGGCTGATCACTTCACTTGCGGCTTCGTCGACGACCCTGATCAGGTCCCGCACGATCGGAAAGGAGAGACCTACGCCGTTTGCGGCGACGTACGCCATCTGGTACGGCCGGACTCTGCGCTCCGGCCACGCGTAGCCGACGTTGCCAAAAAGGGTCTCCGGTTCTTGGCCCGTGAGATCGCGAGAGCTGTGGACCGGCGTCGTTGCCTCGTTGTCGTTAAAGAGCCGGAAGCGGTAGTCGACCGCACCGTTTGAGAAGCGGAGCTTGACCCGGGCATTTGGCGTAAAGCTGAAGAGTTCGCCGGGGACCTGGCGCGTGCGGGCGACGAAGCTCCCGCTCTGCTCAATCGTTTCCGTCGGCGGGTGAAAGATCTTGACGCCCTGCAAGCCGCCAGATAGGCTCTCGAACGCGTTGTCTCCGTCAGCCCTCGGGTTGTCGCTTCGCTCGTAGCGGATGCGAAAAAGATCGCTGCTCGGCGGGTCGTCAAAGGGAAAGCCCAGCTCTTCGTGGGGAGCATAAGCCTTGTGGCGTGCGAAGTACTCGTGGAAATCCATCCAGTAAGGGGGCGCGGCGGTGAAGTCCGATCCTTCGTAATAGACCATGCCGACCGAGACACGCAGGCCGACGCCGGCGACAGCAAACGCTTGGCCGCGGTCTACGTGGATGGAGGCGCCCAGAGTGAGCGCGTTGCGGGCGCGCTCTTCGATGTCGCTTTCGGTGAGCATCCAGTCCTCGAAGCGCTGCAGCGTCCCGCCGGAAAAACTCCCTTGAATGAGGCGATTGCCGTGTCGCCGCCTGTACTGGCGCAGCGCCTCCGAGTAGATGTTCACCCGCGTGGGCTCATCGTCCAATTCGCTAAATTGAAAGAGAAAGGCTTTGGCAACGGGCGCCGCCCAGCCGGGGATGGTGTGAAATGCGGCAAAGTTTGCCGGCCTAAACGCGAGCAGCGTCACGGGTCGGCCTATCAGCGCTTTCTGTACAAATTGGATCGAACCGTCGACGGGGGCCCGGATGGCGATCCGGGTGTCGGCGCTGTACTCGGCCATAAAGGAGGACCAGTTGTCGGCGGGGAGGGAGACGAGTTCACTCTCGTCAGGGAATCGGCGAGTGACCTGAAGCCTGCCCCCTTCCAGGGCGGTGAGCGGGAAAACGACTCGGCTCATGCTCTCTCCCCCAATAGGTCGATTATGGGCGTCGTTCGGACGATCCGCGAGGCGTCGCTCACGACATTGCCGGGCGTGCGGCAGTACGCTTGGTACTCGACAAACTCATGGCCCGGCACGTCTTCGGTGTGGTCGTAGCTTCGGTCGATCGGCGTCCAGTGGACGACGGTGATCCAGCGCGGATCCGACGAGGTGCGCTTGCGCAGCACGATTTCCAACTGGGCGCCTTCCACATGACAGGTGACCGTGACGCGGTCTTGGCCGTCGGTAGCCGAGGCGCGCGTGACGTTCAAAGTGGGAGCGGGCGGTTTGGTCAGCTCCAAGGGGCGGCTCCGCACGATCTTGGATCCGGGGGAGACCTGCCCTAACCGGTCGACGGCGGCCAGGCGGTAGAAGTAGTCCCGACCGCCCACGAGGCCGTTGTCGCTGTATGGCGGCGCGCCCAGACTTGCAAGGTGGCTCTCGGATCCATCGGACTGGCTGTAAACCACCACGACAGGGGTGCCGTCCGCAATGCGGCGCAGGTTATCGATGACGTGCTCCTGGCTTTCGTCGCTTGCCGGAGTGAACCGGCTTTGCCCCTCGGCGGGCGAGGACGGCGCCGGATTGAAGTAATTGAGCGCCGAAGGTTGGCGTCCGGGGTCGCTCGAGTCAAAGTCAAACTCGCCCAAGCGGTAGACGCCGAGGACTTCGGCGACATCGAGGCTGCCGGGGAGCGTGAGCCTGCGATCGATGCTCCTTATGAGCGGGTCGGGCACCACGGCGATCATCCGCGGGTCGCTCGATTCGCTCCAGTGACGCAAGTCCTCGAGCTCCTCCTGCCGTTCGGCCCGGTAGACGCGGTACTCTTTGATCGTGGGCCCCCGGTCGAGCGTCCAGTGCAGGGTCACTTGGCGGTCGCCCGCCTCGATCTTGGTAAAGACCGGAGCGCGAGGCGGCGCGTTCACCGACGTTGCCCGGGGCTCGCTCACGCCGCTCCATTCGGCGCTGGGCAAAAGCGCGTTGCTTACGGAGCGCAAGCGGTAGAGCCATGTGTTGCGCACTCTTCCTTTGAGCGTGTCGGTGTGCCGATTGCCGCCTATCGGGGCGTCGTTTACGAGCGTAAATGCCTTTTCGTTCCCAGGTCGCTCGGCCACCTCCACGATTTGGCGGCTGGTGAGGGCCGGGTAAAACCGTTCGGCCCAGGCCTGCCATATCGGCGTGGCGGCGTCCCACGCCGCCCATTGTTCCCACAGATCTCGATTCGGGGCGCCGGGGGGCGGCTCGCTTTGCGGTCGATCCCTCGTGGGCTTAGGCGAAAACAACAGGTCCGGCCATGCACTCGCAAGTCCCGCGATCCCCAAGCGAGACTCCATCGCTACGATCCACGCCGCAAAGTCCGGATCGTCTGCAAATATGTCCTGGGGCGGCAAGCCTCTGTAGGCGCCCGAGCGGCTCCGTCGCTGCTCAAGATCGCGGCTTGCCACGTCGGACTCGGTCGCTCGATAAAGTTGAAACGAGACCCCGCGCCAATCGGCGTCGGCAGGCAGGCTCCACTCGAGCGTCGCCCTGGAATCGCCGTGAAAGTCCGGTCGATCGATCGTCGTGATGACGGGCGGGGGCGGTGTCGGCGGGCGGCGCCGATTGACGGCGACCGCCTTGGCGCTGTCGCCGAGCGGCCCTTCGGCGCCTCGGTCGTCGATCGTCGATACGGCGGCGCTCACCTCGAGCGTGCCCCGATCGGCGGCAAGGCGCGGGCAGTCGGCAAGCGCAAGCGTCTGCTCGTACCGCTCACCGGGGCAGTACCGGACGTCCCGCAGCCTCGGGGCGGCGCCCCCGGCATGAATGAAATAGATGCGGATGGAGCCGGCACTCTCCCAGTCGTGCCAAAGGACGGAAAACGCCTTCCACTCATTGGCTCTCTCGGTCTCGTCATAGGCGATCAAACCGCCGGGCACGAACTCGTCGGCACTTGGCCGGGGCGCTTCTGATAAGGCGCCGGCGTCCGGGATCACGAGCGAACAGATGCGAGCATCGTCGGTGATCCAATCGACGCCCCGCTCGCGCAAGGCCTCTTTCTCGGGGCCTGAAACGACCGATGCGATCGTGAGGCCGTTTCGTTCGATGAGGACGCCGTCCGTGATCGGAACGGATGCGACTGCTCGTTCCCACGCCGCCGTCGACGCTGGATCTTCGTAGTGGGGCGATGTCTCCGGAATGTTGACTTGCACGAGTTGACCGGCACGCGGCGCTTGCACCGGAGCGGCGTTGTAGCGCAGCACGGCGTCCCACTCGGGTGAAGGCGGCGGCTCGACGGTGTACATGAACGGCCCGACGAGGCAGTTGCGGCCGACCGCGCCTATGGAATCCACATCGAGGCGCGGCTCTACTCGGATCAAGAAGCGGTTGAAGCCAGCCGCTTGCACCGCTGCAACGGCGCCTTCCCACCGATTGAAGGCGCCTTTCCGCACGTAGAGTCGAAACGCGCGGGCGCGGGGCGTAAACAGGCGTTGGAGGCCGGTCCACGACCAGCGCACACGCAGCGACGCGTCGTAATGAATCGCGACATCGACGCCGGGACTTACGTGCACCCGGGGAAAGGGATTTTCCTTCACGACAAACGACGTCCCTGAGCCCTGCTCTGCCTCGAGGATCGGAAAGGCCTCGCGCGCCACGCTCCCGCGGCTGTTTGCGGTTTGAACCTCGAGGTCGTATCCAATGAGGTCCGCTGCGGTTACGCCCTGGGGCAATCGAATGTCCGTCGTGATTTGGTCGGCGCCTGCCGCAGAGACTTTCCCGGAAAGGGGACGAAACTCGGCGCGTATGCCTGCGGGCGGCGACGGAGTGAACTCGTCTTGGACCGCCACCGGACGCGATTCGATGACGCTCGCGACTCGGCCGAAGATGTCGATCGGTTCCAGGCCATAGGTGTACGTCCCCTCGGGCGCGCCTCGATCGATGAAGTCCGGGAGGTCAGCGTCCGACTGCACGAGGATCGCGGGCGAGGGAAGCGCCGGCGTCGCCTCCCAAATGCGCACGTCGGCGATTCGACCTCGAAATGGGTATTCAGGCGCGCCTGTCGGACTCGAGTAGGCCGATGCACCCACGGCGATCGTACGGGTCGGATTGATGCTGACGGGGCCGTGGTTGGCGGGGTGAACGGAGCTCAGCGCCCCGTCGATGAAAAAGCGAACGGTTTCCCCGTCGTAGGCTGCCCCCACTCGTGTCCAGCGCTCCGTGGGAAAGACGCCGCTCGATTGGTATACGGCGCCGTTGATCCAAAAGCGCAACCGGTACGCTTGCGCGCCCGCCTGGGCAAGCCCAAGCCAAAAGCTGTGGCTCCAACCGTTGCAGACGAGCGTCGGGAACGTCTGGCCCGGATCAGGATTGACCCACAGTTCGACGAAGAGTTTGTCGATCGTGGATTCAAACCCCGCATGGTTCGCCGTCCGGAGCCAGCTTGTTCCATCAAATAGAGCCACGCGCCGCACGAGGCTCTCGGGATGGCTCTGGTCGAATGCGACCGAGCCGACCGCAATTTTGCTCGCGCCGGACTTGACGTCCCGCGCGTTTCCGTCGAAGGGCCATGCGGCGAGGAGCCCGGATGTGGCGCTCGATACGGCGGAGTAGGCGTTTCGTTCGATCCGCAAGTTCATCATGCTGCCAAGGTACGGGTACGCGGCAACGCTCAGGTTGTTCACGTCCGCATCCAGGGTTGCTCCGATGCGCAGCAGGTCGCCTTTGGGATTGGCTCGGACAGGCCCGAGCTCCGCCGCAACGCCGTTTACCTCGGCGCCGTCGATGTAAAACCGGACCGTCCGGCCGTCGTATCGAAAGCCCACCCGAGACCATTCACCTGCCGGAATCGACCGGTTCGACTCGAAACTTTGCCCGTTGAGCCACAGGCGGATGAAAAAGCCCCCGCTCCCGTAGCGCAGGCCGAGCCAGAAGCTCTGTCGCCAGTCATGGTCGATGAGCGTGTAGATGCTCCAACCGTGTGAAGGGGGCAGTGGGCGCACCCAAAGTTCGGCGTGTAGATGCCGCCCTAGGTCGCGAAATGTCGAACCGCCTCGTATGTCGAGCGCGCCGCCTTGTATCCGTCCCCCGCTTTGGCGCCAATTGAACGTCACATACCTGCGCTGGGGGTTCTCCGTCGGGGCATACGGAGCGAATTGCACGATCCCCGGGGCTCCTTCTCTGACCGTGTAACGCTGGCTTGATCGCAGGAAGTCGTCGGGCCGACCGTTTAGTCGCCAAAACCCGAGAATCTGCGGGCCGGGGACGTGAAGGACGGGCGACTGGGTGAGCGGCGTCGGCGGCTCGATGATGGTCGCCTCACGGCGGGAGCGGGAGACGTGCATGCGCACCGGGGCGTACTTCGCGTTTCCAATGGTACTTGGCCGGGCAAAAATCTCGGTACGACAATTCGAATGCGGAATTCGGCCGCGCTCGTCGAGTCCCGGCGGGGCGCTTTTGGCTTCGACGCTCTGGATTGTGACGGTTGCCGGCTGGGTCGGCGGATCTTCGATCAGCGCAGCAGAGGGGTTGACGCTCGTCTCTGCGGCGACGTTGCCAATGTTGGCCGTGCTTTCCTTGAATCGAAAACCTTGAACTCTCCAATGTGTGAGCGGGTTTGCGCTCACATCTTGAATCGCGATCCGGTTGAAGGGCGTCGCATGCTGGATGCGAAGGCCCCCTGGAATGCGTTGAATCGCAGAGGTGAGGTCGAGCCGGCCTGAGATGATGGTCTCGCTTTGGGCGAAGGCACGCCACTCAGGACTGCTCTCTGAGTGCTCGATGAGCAGCTCCACCTGTTGGACCGGGCGCGCAAAGCTGAGTCGAAGCTCGAGGCCGGGGGCGCCCACTGCGTGGAGCGTGCCGGCGTCGTCCAACGTCAAGCTGCGCTCTGAGAAGAGGTCCACACCGGCGTCGAGCTCCAAAGATCCCGACGCGACGCCTCGGCGCGCCGCACGACGGAAGTCTACATCGTTTACGGGAAACGGCGTCGCGCCCCAAAGCCCCACCACGCGGTAGTCGGCTCGCCGTCCTGGAGGCACGGCGCCGTCGATCCAGTATAGGCCGAGCATCCGGGCGATGAACGGGTCGAGGGAGGCGAGGAAGAGCGCATCCATCGTCCGAATGCGAAAAGGCGACCCGCCGCTGTCCGGGGCGAGGCGCCTTTGGTGGATGGGCACGTCGCCGGCTACATTTTCCAGGTCGCGGAGGATGCGAACGAGGTCTTGGGCTTGTGTGCGGTACAGCGATACTGCGGCGTCGAGCTGGACGCTTTTTAAATGCTCGAGCACGCGAGCTGCGATCACGCTATCGCTCAAACCCGTTGTCGCCACGAGCGACGCCGGAGGGAGGACCGTGTGGATCAACTCCCATTCGCCCGGGACCGGAGGAGTGGGGATGTCGCCGCCCGGGTACCGGTAAAGCCTACGGTGAATTTGAAAACCGTTCGCCGGAAAACCAAGGTCGGCGCGAAACGACCAACGCAAGTGGACGCCGGGGATCATCGGCATCCGGTTGAATCCGGGTTCGATCCCTTCCGTGGGTAAGGCTATGACGTCAAGCAGTTTGGTGGACACGTTTCGCACTCGACTCCAGAGTGTTCTGATATACATCTTTTTCCAGATGATTGGTTAATCGTTCCCTGACTAGGGGCGCACTCCCTTCAAGAGGCGCGTGGCGTTTTCCGTCTAGGCTGCAAAATGAGTCGGAGGTCCTAGGAAAGCGCATGTAACGCAACGCGCGGCTCGTGACGCACGATCGTGAGGCGTTGTCGTTGCGTTATCATGGCGCACCATGTCGTGGGCGCTTTGGGTCAGATGTCAAGGCCGCCGTGGGACAAACGTCCCTTGGAGACGTGACAAACCGTACGCCAAGGCCGGTGCTGTTTGCAACTGGGTTCCACTCCCTGGGCGCCGCTACGATTGAAGGTAGCTCCACCAAAACGCTTCGGAGGGGATAACGATGAAAGTACGCCAAAATCCGCTGAAGGCAGTGCTGCTCTTGCTCCTCTTGGTCATCGTCGCGACGGGGTGCAACAAGGTCACTCAGATCCAAGCGCAACCCATGGATGCGGCCGAGGCAGGCGCGGACGTGGTCACCGTCGAGATCGTTGACTTTAAATTTGAGCCTTCTACGATCACTGTGGCTCCGGGAACCCGCATCGTCTTCGTCAACCACGACTCGACGCCGCACAACGTGGTTCAAGGGACGGCGAGTGAGGTCGCAAAGGCAAACCACAAACCGCAGTTCGAGTCGCCGCTCCTCGAGAAAGGCGATAGCTGGGAGCTCGTTTTGGATGAAGTCGGCGAGTACGACTATGCCTGTTCGGTTGCCGGCCATTACTTAATGGGCATGGTCGGAAAGATCGTCGTCGCGGAAGGCGCGGCGCCTGTGGACGCAGCATCGAAAGGCGCAGCAACCGACGGTGGTTCGGATGTAGCCCTCGCTGCTGAGGCTGGGCACGATGAGCATCATCACGGCTCGGTCGCCGCGAAGGGAGAACTGCCCGAGGGCATGTCATGGACGCCCGAAGGCCTGGCGGTGCTCGAGCCGTTTCGAGTCGACGGGCGCGTCAAGGAGTTTGCCATCGACATTCAAGAAGTGCAGCATGAGTTGATCGAAGGCGTCGAAGTGACCGTGTGGGCGTTCAACGGCACGCTGCCCGGTCCGCTCCTCAAGGTCACGGAAGGGGATCTGGTGCGGGTTCACTTCACCAACACACACCATCAGCCCCACACGATCCACTGGCACGGCATTTACGTAGATCAAAAGTACGATGGCGTTCCGCACACCAGCCTCGCGGTGATGCCGGGAGAGACGTATGTATACGAGTTTGAGGCGGCACGGGCCGGCACGTTCATGTACCACTGCCACGTCGACAGCTATCGGCACATCGACATGGGAATGTACGGCGGGATCGTAATCGAGCCGAAGGGCGAGAAGTTCTGGGACCAGGAATATACGTTGATCCTCGACGACTGGGATTCGAATATCGAGCCGATGGCGCTCAACTACGAACCGGACCACAACCACTTCATCGTCAACGGCAAGGCGTTTCCTGCGGCGCCGACGCTGCCGATCAAGGTGGGTGAGGCGACGCTGGTCAGGTTGATCAACGCCGGGTACAACAACTATGCGATGCACCTACACGGACCCCACTTCGAAGTGGTGGCCACGGACGGACATCCGCTGCCTATGCCGTACTCCAAGGATACCGTCGACATCGCTCCGGGCGAGCGCTACGACATCGTGATTCGGCCGACCAAAGCAGGGATGTACCCGTTCCATGCGCACAACATCCAGTACGTGAGGAACAACGGGGTGTACCCCGGCGGAATCCACCTGATGTTCGACATCATCGACGATGAGGCAGGGGAGTAGCGGTTAGGATCTGAGAGCGATATAGATGTCGCTCCAATAAGGAATAGAAGTGCGTGCACCCCGTGTTCGGCTGCCCGAAATGGCATTTGGATACGGGGTGCCGCTTTTGTCGGACGCAAATCCAAGTTGAAAAGCACGCCGTTACAGGCCGATCCCAACAGGCATTGAATGTCGCTCTGGGGAAGAGTAAGCCGGAGTAATCTCGCTTACACTGGAGGCCGCCCCTTTTGACTCCCCCAAGCAACATGACGGCGCAAGGCCGCGCGATCAATCTCGACACGCTTCTCGCTGAGCAATTCGGGTGGAGCGGGTTTCGCCCTCTCCAGCGGGAGTTGATCGAGTGCGTCTTGGCGGGTAAGTCCGCGCTCGGCGTCTTGCCGACAGGCGGCGGCAAGTCCCTTTGCTACCAACTTCCAGCGCTCGCGCTCCCGGGCATCACGATCGTGATCTCTCCACTCATTTCGCTCATGAAAGATCAGGTCGATGCCCTCGTATCCCGAGGCGTGGCTGCGATTGCAGTCAATAGTCAGGATACGCCGGCTGAGATGCAGCGTAAGCTCTTCGACATCGAGGAGGGGCGCGTACAGATCGCCTTTGTTGCTCCGGAGCGCTTGAAAAGCGGAGTTTTCTTGGAGACCTGTCGGCGCGTGAAAACGAGCCTGCTCGCTGTCGACGAGGCGCACTGCGTTTCGCAATGGGGCCATGACTTTCGACCCGACTACCGCTTCATCAAAGACTTTCGCATGGCGATCGGCAGTCCGCCGCTACTTGCTTTGACGGCGACGGCGACTCGCAGGGTGCAAGAAGACATTGTGACGCACCTTGGCATTCGAGATGCCGAGCGATACATCGCAGGGGTCGACCGCCCCAATCTTTGGCTTGGGTTGGAGCGGTGTGCGTCGGTGGCGGAAAAGCGGGGCAAGATCGCCGCCCTTGCCGCTCGGGCGGGAGGGAGCGCCATCGTCTACGTCTCCAGCCGGCGCGATGCCGAGGAGTTGGCGGCGCTGCTCGAGGACGAGCTCGGCGAGCCGGTGGCCGCATACCATGGCGGCCTGCCGCCCGAAGAGCGCACCGCGGTGCAAAACCGCTTCATGGCCGGACTTCTGCGTGTCGTGACGGCCACCAACGCCTTTGGCATGGGAATCGACAAGGCCGACATCCGAGCTGTGATTCATGCGGGCGTGCCTGAGTCGATCGAAGCCTACTTCCAGGAAGTCGGGCGAGCGGGTCGAGACGGTGAGCCTGCGGAATGCACGATGGTCGTGGTGCCGGGCATGGACGTCAAGATGCGCCAGTTCCTGCTGGACAAAGACGAGCCTACCGTAGCGCAAGTGCAAGAACTGCTGACCGAGGCCGCACGGGTGGCCGAGGTTGGAGAAGGCATCGTACCCCTGACCGACGGTAACGCGGCATTCGGTACGTTAATTCTCTCCTATTTGCAGAGCATGGGGCAAATGCAACTCGTCGGGCGAACGACCTCGGGAATGCGAATTTCCGAGGGCAAGCCTTTGACGAGCGACATGTTGGAGCGGGTATGGGCCCAGGTTGAGCGGCAGACCCACGCAAAGCGAGCTCGATTTCGCGCCATGCGCCAGTTTGTGTATTCGGATCGGTGTCTTAGGCGCTATATCTTGGAGTATTTCGGCGAAACAGCGGAGCGCGAGGTGGAGCGGTGCTGCAGCGCATGCAGCCCGAGGCCCGTCGAGGCGCGTCCGATCGGCAAACGAACGGCCAAGGGAGCGAAGCCGGCGGGGCCTCTACCCACGGATCGGGAAGCAAACCCGGATCTCTTGCGGGCGCTCAAGGAGTGGCGGCGGACCAAGGCGGAGGAGCGGGGCGTTCCGGCGTACGTGATATTTGGTGACAGGGATCTTGGTGGGATCGCATCGCAGGCGCCCACAACGCTCGACGAACTCGCCGCGTGTCGGGGCGTCGGCCCAACCAAGCTCGCCATGTATGGGGACGAGATTCTCGAGATCGTGAGTGGGTTTGCAGATGAGATCAGGAGCGCCCAGCCGCCGGGGCGGCGCGCGAAATCCGCAATCTTGGGCAGTCGACGAGAGATGCTCGCGGCAGCGGGGACGATGTTTTCCAAAGGGCGCTCGCTCGAAGAGGTCGCCGATGCGCTGCAGTTAGATGGGGCCGACGCTTGGGAGTGCTTTCTGGTGTGGGTGCGGCAAACGCCCGACGAAATATGGAAGCGCCAGGTGCGGGCGCTCCTCAGCCCCGATCGCTACGTGGCGATTCGCGCCGAGCTCCGCGGCAGGTTGCACGAGCCGTTTGCCGATGTTTTGGAGGAACTTGCGGCGCGGTTTGAGCCGCGGGAGGTATCCTTGACCCGGGCGATCATGGAGCGCGTCGGCGACCGATAGCGGTTTGTTCCCCGCAACTTGGACATTTCATAGGCGCGAGTAATTGCGGCGGATCGCAAAGGAGCGCCCGATGTCGGGGAGAAGGGTCTATTATCCTCAGGTAAAGCGCACATCAAAATCGCACTGATGAGAAACTGGGGGGACGACATGGCCGGGGTATCGTATACGATTCGTCCGATGAACCGGACCGAGCTGGGCATCGCCATCGATTGGGCGGCGGCGGAAGGGTGGAATCCCGGGCTCGGCGATCGAGACTGCTTTTTTGACGCCGACCCAAGCGGTTTTCTCATGGGATTTCTGGGCGAAAAGCCCATCGCCTCGATCTCTGCCGTCAAATACGGCAACTCGTTTGGGTTTGTCGGATTTTACATCGTGGCGCCGGAGCATCGAGGTCAGGGGTACGGAATTCAGATCTGGAACGCCGCAATGAGGAGCCTCGAGGGGCGGACCGTCGGACTTGACGGCGTCGTTGCTCAGCAGGACAACTACCGAAAGTCCGGGTTTGCGCTGGCGTACAACAACATCCGGCACGAGACGCAAGGTACGGGAGCGCCGGGCCAAGGGCGCGTCCAGGCGGAGATTGCGCCGCTCGAGACATTTCCCGTCGAGGAGGTCATCGCCTACGATGCGGCGCTATTTCCTGCGGAACGGGGGCAGTTTATCAGGTCTTGGATTTCGCACCCCCAGGCGACGGCGTTGGGCTTTGGTTCACGGGGTCGGCTCAAGGGGTACGGCGTGGTCCGGCGTTGCCGCCAAGGCTACAAGATCGGTCCCTTAGCCGCTGATTCGGCGGAAGTGGCTGAGGCGCTCTTTGCGGCGCTGCGGGCCGAAACTCCCGCGGGCGAACCGCTCTACCTCGATACGCCGGAGGTCAACGAAGGGGCCATTCAGCTCGCCGATCGCTATCGTATGACCAAAGTGTTTGAGACGGCCCGGATGTACCGGGGCGCCGCTCCACAAGTCGCGATGGACCGCATCTATGGGGTAACCACGTTTGAGCTTGGGTGAGCGCTCGTCACCGGATCACGTCCCGCAGAAGGTGCGATAGGGAATCGGTGAGGCTGGGGGAGGCTCGGCAAACTCGACTTGGTCGGACGAGTAGGCAAACGGCTTGGACAAGACGTCCAAGAGCCGCTCCATCACGGACAAGTCTCCCTCTTCGACCGCAGCGCTCAGCGCCTCCTCGACGCGGTGGTTGCGGGGAATTACTGCGGGATTGCTTCGCTTCATGATCGACCGCGCTTCGGGCTCGCCGCCCGGCTGACCCGTGATGCGCCCCCGCCACCGCTCGTGCCACTTGGCAAACTCCGGATCGGCGGTAAGTCCGCACTCCTCCGGGCGACCTTGCGTCAACGCCCGGAACGTATTGGTAAAATCCGCCTTGTTCTGCTTCATGAGGCTCAAAAGGTCCTGGATTAGGGACTCGTCTTCCGTCTGCTCAGAACAAAGCCCAAGCTTTGCTCTCATCACGCGCAGCCATTCACGCTTGAATAGGTCGGAAAAGCCAGTAACGGCCTCGGTCGCGATGTCGACCGCCGTTTCGGTGTCCTCGTGCAGGAGCGGCAATAAGGTTTCTGCGAACCGGGCGAGGTTCCACTGCGCGATCGGCGGCTGATTGCCGTAGGCGTACCTGCCGTAGTCGTCGATCGAGCTGAACACGGTGGCCGGATCGTAGGCGTCCATAAAAGCGCACGGTCCATAGTCGATGGTCTCGCCGCTGATCGCCATGTTGTCCGTGTTCATCACGCCGTGGATAAATCCGACGCCTTGCCATTTGGCGATCAAAGCGGCTTGGCGCTCGATCACCGCGTTGAGCAAGTGGAGGTAGGGGTTCTCGCCATGGCGTTTGTCGGGAAAGTGCCTCGCCAGCGCGTAGTCGGCGAGGGCCTTGAGCTCGTCGGCGCTGCCCCGTGCCGCCGCGAACTGGAATGTGCCGACTCGCATGTGACTTGCAGCGATACGCGTCAAGACGGCGCCGGGCAGGATGGATTCACGAATGACGGGCGCCCCGGTCGAAACCACGGCCAAGCTGCGGGTCGTGGGAATGCCAAGGGCGTGCATGGCCTCGCTCACGATGTACTCGCGCAGCATCGGACCGAGGGCCGCTCGACCGTCGCCTCCTCGGGAGAAAGGCGTCCTTCCCGAGCCTTTGAGTTGAATGTCAAACCGATCTCCTTCGGGCGTGATCTGCTCGCCGATCAAGACGGCGCGCCCGTCGCCGAGCATGGTGAAGTGGCCGAATTGGTGCCCCGCGTAGCTTTGCGCAAGCGTGACGGTGTCGTCGGGCACTTGGTTGCCTGCGAGGATCGCGACGCCTTCGTCGGACTGGAGCGCATCCGCATCCAATCCCAAGGCGCTTGCCAAGGGCCGGTTGAGGACGACGAGCTTTGGATCGGGAACGGGCTCCGGAAGGACGCGGGCGTAAAACCTCTCGGGAAGTCGCGCGTAGCTATTTTCAAGGTTCCAGCCGATATCAGCGCTGATTTTCTGCATGGTTTCGCCTTCTCATGACAAATTGTCCGCCGTTAGTTTGCCCATTCTTCGCGTTAGCGCGACTGCGAGAGCTCCACGCCTTGGATACGTTGCGCCTCGCACGTCATGAGGCCGTACTCGATGGCGTCCACGAGGGCCTCCCAACTGGCTTTCACGACATCCGTAGAAGCGCCGACGGTGGTCCAAGAACGGTCATTCGCAGTGCACTGAATCAAGACCCGCACCCGCGCCCCGGTGCCCTCGTCTTCGGCCAGGGTCCTCACCTTGTAGTCCGAGAGCGTAATGCTGTTTACCACAGGGTATGCGTCGGCCAATGCGTTGCGCAGGGCGTTGTCGAGCGCGTTGACGGGGCCGTTTCCAATGCCCGAAGCTGAGCGCTTTGCGTCGCCCACCTCGATCTCGACGCTCGCCTCAACGTTTGGCGAAGGGTTGGAGCGTGTCGCCTTGTTGGACTTGAGCTCAAAGCCCACGGGCGAAAAGTAGGGCGCGTATTCGCCCACCGCCTTGCGGAGCAAGAGTTCAAACGAAGCCTCCGCCCCTTCAAAGACGTACCCCTGGCGCTCCATTTCCTTCAGTTGTTCGACCAGTTCGGTCACGATCGGTGCGCCGCGCTCCAACTGAATGCCGTACTCCTGCGCTTTGAAAATGAGATTGCTCGCACCGGCCAACTCGGAAACCAAGACCCGACGTTGGTTGCCGACCAATTGGGGATCGATGTGCTCGTACGTCTCGGGCCGGCGGAGGAGGGCGGAGACGTGCATGCCGCCCTTGTGGGCAAAAGCGCTGCGGCCGACGAAGGGCTGGCGATCATCGGAGCGGACGTTGGCGCAATCGTCGACAAAGCGGGAGAGGTCGGATAGGCGGCTTAGCGTCTCCTCGGAGACGAGGGAGTACCCCATCTTTAATTGAAGGATCGGGATGACCTGAATCAGGTCGGCGTTGCCGCAGCGTTCACCGTATCCGTTGATGGTCCCCTGCACGAGCGTGGCGCCGGCCTCGATGGCAGCGATGCTGTTGGCGACGCCCAGGCCCGAATCATTGTGGGTGTGCGCCCCGATCCTCAAGTCCGGAAAGCGGCGGACCACCAGCTCGGTCATTTCGGCAACCTCGCGCGGCAGCCGTCCGCCATTCGTGTCGCACAGCGTGAGGACCGATGCGCCGCCGCGCGCCGCGGCCTCGAGCGTCTTGAGCGCGTATTCCGAATCAGCCAGACAGCCGTCGAAAAAGTGCTCCGCATCGTAGATCACGTAGAGCCCTTTCGACCGGAGAAACGCTACGCTCTCTTCGATCATCCGCAGGTTTTCATCAAGGGTTGTGCGGAGGGCGTCGGTCACATGGAAGGTCCACGACTTACCGACGATGGTTGCAACTTGCGCTCCGGTGGACAAGATCGCCTGCAACGAGGCGTCCTCGTGCGCCGGCACGCCTTTGCGCCTGGTCATGCCGAAGGCCGCAATCCGGGCCCGGCGCAGGTTTAGCTCTTTTGCCCGGCGGAAAAACTCCATGTCCTTGGGATTAGATGCCGGATACCCGCCCTCGATGAAATCAAACCCAAATTCGTCGAGTCGCTGGGCGATCTTTAGCTTCTCATTGACGCTAAACGAGATTCCTTCGGCCTGGGTTCCGTCTCGCAGCGTGGTGTCGTAAAGTTGAACAGTTTGCATTGCTTCGTTCCCTCCGTGCGTCGCTATTCGCCGACCGCAAAACAAAAAAGCCCTCGTCCCGAAAAGGGACGAGAGCTCAAGACTCCCGCGGTACCACCCAATTTGCCAAAAATGGCCGCTTTGACAAGGTACGGGACCAAAGCCGGTCCGATACCCGTTCCCTTTTAACGGTGGGAAACTCCGGATCCCCTACTCACACGAGGCATTCGGGGGTACAGCTCAAGGGTGATTTTCGGTCGATGTCTCGGCCGCCGGGCTTCCACCAACCCCGGCTCGCTTTGGCTGACGGTTCGACGTACTCTTCCCTCTCATTGCTCTTAAGGGTATTCGTGCCTCAGCGTATCATAGTCTGGGCCGGGAAGCAAGGGGAAAGGGCGTCGGTTTGCGAAGTACGCGTTGTGATTGGGCAACAGAGAGGGAGACAGGCCAAGACGATGCTTTGGACCAAACCGATTCGCCTGCGATCAAACCGTGTGCGGCGGACCTACCGAGGTGGGCGGCTGCTCGGGCAATTCCGCGCTCTCGACGATCCCAAGGACGACTGGTACCCCGAGGACTGGGTGGGCTCGGTCGTCGCGTCGCGACTCGATCCCGAGGGTAGAGAAGGCCTCAGCTTGCTTGGTGAGGATGGCGCCATGACACTGGATGAGGCGCTCAGGAAATGGCCTGTCGAGTTTCTCGGCGAGGGGCACGTGCAAAAGTTCGGCGCGCACCCGGCGGTCCTCGTTAAGTTGCTCGATGCCTCCGTGCGGCTTGGGATTCAAGCGCACCCAGACCGCCGGACCGCGGCGCGGCTCTTTGGTTCTTCGTATGGAAAGACCGAGTCGTGGATCGTGCTCGAGACGCGCACGATCGACGGCGTGGCTCCGTCTATACTCCTTGGATTCAAGGAGGGCGTGACGCCCGACGCTTTTGAGCGCGCCGTAAGAGCCGGAGATATCGCCCAGATGGAGGATTTGCTGCATCGCTTTGAGGTGCGGCCGGGCGATGTGTACTGGGTGGAGGCCGGCACGCCGCACGCCATCGGGTCGGGGGTTTTTATGGTCGAGGTGCAAGAGCCCGCCGACCTTACGATTTACTGCGAACCCGGCGGCGAAAAGATCGACGCCATGAACGCCCACCTGGGCCTTTCGTGGCGCGACGCCGCACAGGCGTTTTCGGCCGTAGGGCGAAGCCGCGACGAGGCACTCGATCGCTGGCGCCGGCAGCCCTCCGTCCTGTGGGAGCGCGAAGGCGCGGGGCGGCTCGAGGCGCTCCTCGATGGACCTGCTCTAAAGGAGTACTTTCGAGCTTATCGCCTGCACGTCGAGGGACGCGTACATGTGAATGTCCGTGCGTTCAGCCTCGTCATCGTAACGCAAGGGGCGGGGATGCTTTCGGGACCGACGTTTTCGCAAGGCGTCCACCGGGGCGACACGCTGCTGCTTCCTGCCGGACTTGGCGACGTGGTGGCGGAGTGCGAGCTCGGGGCGGGCTCACCCCCACTCGAAATGATCACGTGCCATCCTCCGGCGATTGACGCAGCCTCTAGCGAGCTTCCCATCGAGCCCTCGAGCTTGCGGTGAGCGATCCTGAGCTCCTACACCAATCCCACGGGTCGGGAGAGCGCAAGGGCCGCCTCCCGACCGGCGCGGGCGACGCGAAGCATCCGCTGGCCGTGACGTCCTTCACCGTAGTAGTTGGGGAGCGTTGTCACAGGCACAAACCCGAGGCGTTCGTAGAGTCGACGCGCACGTTCGTTGTCGTCCGCGACTTCGAGAAAGCAGCGGGTGATCCCCTTTTCTTCGACCTTGTCGAGCACGTGCTCCGCGAGCTGATGGCCCAGTCCCTTGCCCCGGAAATCCGGGTCGACCGCGAGGCTGTACAAGCGGGCCGTTTGGCTGCGCTTATGCCGACGCAGCAGCACGATCGCCCAGCCGACAACCCGCCCCTCAGGCGTTCGGGCCACGGCGACGATCGACCTGCCCGACCCCAAGATGTGGCGCATTTGCCGCTTGCTTATCGCCTGCTCCTTGCCAAACACTCGCTCTTCGAGGCCGGCCAGCGCGCCGAATTCGTCCGGGCGCGCAGGTCCGATGTCTAAAGCAAGATGGGACGTTGCGGCGCCGGGAACGCCGGCGGAGGTCATGTGACGAGGGTTCGCCTCGGTGATCAAAAGAGGGACATGGTCTTGCGAGGGCGTCCAGCCGAAAAGGCGCGACCTGTCGGGGAGGACGGAGTACTTTCCCATCAGCCGGATCGGCCGATAGCTCATCTTTGTCCACCGCAGGCTCGGGATGCCCCAGTCGTCGCCCACGTTGCACTCGGGCAACTCGGACCAATACTGCCTGCAAAACTCGCTGAAGATGTACTGCGCAGAGCCGTCCAACTCGAGGTCCGTCTTCTCGATCAAGATGCTCGACTGGTGGGGACCGAGCCGTTCTCCTAACGTGAAACCGACGAGGCGGTCCTCGGCCCAAAGCGTCATTCCCTCAAGGCCCAGCGAATCGATGGCATCCAAAGCCAGCTCGGTCGCCATGAAGTCCATCCGCCGCAGCGCTTCGGCTTCCTTTCGAAACGGGTCGTCACTTTGGGCGTGGGCATCCCCGCGCGCTTGCCAGCTCCTCAAGAGCCGCTTGCACTCGAGCACATCCTCTTGGCTCATCGGGGCCGTTCGGGCGTTGTGCTCCCGGACGAACTTCGAACGCGCCTGGCGCTTGCTTTTGTACTCCCCGCCGGCGAGGTCGATCATCTTTTGAGTGCTATAGACGTAGTCGCCGCCGGTCGGAACCGGGGTAAACCCAAGGGCGGTGTACCGCTCGAGCAGTTCGTCGCTGACGCACTCGATCACGCTGTGTGACGTGTCGGCGACGCGGGCGTTGTAGTCATCCATGATCTCGTAACACGTTTTGAGGCAGCGCTCGAGGTCGCCCTCGCCGATCGGGGGAAGCGCCATGCGCAGATCCCCTTCGACCTCGGTAAAGACGCACAGGTGCCCTTCGATATAGGCCCAAGTCATTTTGAGGGCTTCTCGCCAGATGAAGGTGTTCGCAAAGGTGTAGTCGGAAACCGGGGCGTTCAAGCAGGAAAACGCTTGGTCAAAAAGCTCCTTGTCTTTAAGTTCGAGCTGCATCAGACCGTATCGCTTCTCGGCCTCGTCCATGGATTGACGTCATACCCCTCGCAGCGCGGATGTGGTTGCACCGAGTATTCGCTGGTTCAAGAAAGATGCCTCCCAGGTCTAACAGCAACGAGGAGCGATTTATGTTTTGCCATAGTCTACGCACTACTGGAGGAAATGGCTTGCTCGGATCAAATAGTATTCCGATCTTTGCCCGTCTGCTCGCTGGTCCGCATCGATGGATGCCCGACCCTTCGACGCGCTCCATCGCTTTTGAGTCGATTAGGCCGCTTGGAGGAATTGCATTGACAAGGATCGCATTCGTTCGGAATACGTGGAGCGTTATGGTTGTGGCATGGGCGCTCGTGCTCGCCGGCATGTTGATGCCGGCCGTACACACTGTGGCCGCAGCAGAGGAAGACGCGCTAGTCGGCTTGATCAAAGCTTCGAAGGCGCGCCTTGCCACCGCGGAAAAGGTTGCGCACTACAAGGCGGTGCACGGTGTCGCCGTCGAGGACATCGAGCGGGAGCAAGCGGTCTTGGCTGCGGCACACGCGCTTTCTGCGTCCTACGGCCTGCAGGCTGACGATGCCCGTCAGTTTTTCGTGCACCAAATCGAAGCGAACAAGTGGATCCAGTTTTCGCTCCTCGCCGATTGGGCGGTAAGCGGGGACCTCCCGGGTGGGCCGGTCCCCGACCTCGCGACCGAGGTGAGGCCTGCGCTCGATCGACTCCAGACGGAGCTGCTCGAAGGGTTGGCTCGGGTGGCGCACATACGGGCTCAGGCAACTTGTGCCCAGACGATGAGCCGAGCGATCTACGCCTACGCCGAGTCCGAGTCGCTGGGCCCAGTGCAAAGAGCTGCACTGGTTAGGTCGCTCGCCGGCGTGTGCAACTGACCGGCGCCTCGCGTCCTCGATGCGACGTCACATGCGACTCGCGAGCCAATTGTTGAGTGAGGTGCGCCAGTTTTCGATCACCTGGGGGATGGACTGAGCGCCGTCGACGACTGCGTTGATGCCTGCCACGATGGCCGCGTTTGCTTCGCTTCCCGAGGCGGATGCGATGGGCCAGGGCCTTGCCTGGTCGAGCGCCCCCAAGATGCCATGCTTATTGCGAGGAAGACCCGGCGATGCGCTCCACTCCAGGGCCACGTCACGGTGGGGGACAAGGATGCCGCGCATTTCGTACGACAGGCGCAGGGCCGACTCGGAGCTGAAAAACTTGAGCAGCTCCCACGCCTCGTCGGGGTGAGAGGCGTCTTCAAACACAAACCACGTGAGGCCATTGATGACCGACGGGTTGCCGGCCGGTCCCGCGGGCATCGGCGCTGCGTCCCATCCGCCGTCAGGCTGCAAGAGGAGGAAGTTTTGCACGCGCAGCGACCCGTCGACAGCCATTGCCACCCGCTCGTTTGAGAGGATTTCAGCAGCGGAGACCCCGTTTACCTGGCGGGGCGCCATGACGCCCGATTCGTGGATGGCGGAGTAGTAAAACTCAAGGCCCGCCCTCATCTCGGGCGAATCGCCGGTAAATCGCGTCGGGCTCATGGGATCGTCGAAGAACTCAGCGCCAAATCCCCAAAGCACGGTCCACCAATAAAGCCATCTGGGGAATTGGACCGCCCAGCGATCGGCCGTGCCGTCTTGGTCGAGATCGCGCACAAACTTGGGGCCCATTTCGAGGATTTCGTCCCACGAGATTCCCTCGGTCGGCTCGGCGACGCCCGCCTCTTGGAAACGGTCGGTGCTGTAGAAAAAGCTTGCGAGCTGGAAGTCCATCGGGACGCCGTACCGATTGCCGTCGATGGTCGCCATCTCGAAAAGCTGGGGAAAGAAGGCCTCGGCAAATTCGCCGTCCCGCACAAAATACGGTTCGAGGTTTTTCACGATCCCGGAATTGGCCCAATCGAGCACGATTGGTGGATCGTGATACCCGATGTCGAGGGGTGTGCCGGATGCGAGCATGCTGAGCATCTTGTCGACCAAATTGCTTCCCGCCGTGCTCACGAGCTCGACCCGAATACGGTCTTGCGACTCGTGAAAGCGGCGCACGACCTCGCGCTGCCACTGGGCCTCCTCCGGACGAACGAATTCGATCATGGTCACGGTGACGGTTTGCGCCGTTCCCATGCCTACTAGGGCAAGCGACAAGAGCGCGCCGAGCATGGCCGACAAGACCGTGCGCAATTTGAGGTTCATGGTCATGGCCTCCCTATTAAAAATAGATTAGTAGTAATATACTGTTTGAACGACGTTACCGCTTTGGGGTAGAAATTCCTTCCAATTGGCGGGGCGTTCCACGAGGGCCCTATCGAACGCCCACGCGGCGCGCATTTGAGCAGCGCCTGGCGTGGCGCCTTGAGAGAAGGAGCCATCGTACCGACATGTCGAAGTCGAATGAGGTTTAAGATCCATTTCAAATGAGAAGGCGCTGAGTATCCTGGGTAGTATTTCGCAAGTCCACAACGTCGCGAAGCACGAGCGTTGTTCACTCGTATCGCAGACCAACCACGAAGATATGATCGGCACGGCCACCGGCCGCTGGGATCGATATATCGTCGTCGAGACGCCGCTGCCTTGGAAGGCGAATGTCGCAGAAAGCGCTTGCTTTCCGCCGGAGCTTGGTCGGATGGCAAAGGAGGCGGAGGCCAAGAGCTTCGGCGTGCGCGTGCAAGGCGTCGTCCCGGACTCTGCCTATTCACTTCCCGGACACCGACGTCTCATCCATCTCGTGAGGCCGGCCGGGGCCTTTGCACGCTTTGCAAAGGAAGAGTACTTGATCCCCGAAGCGCATGTAGCGGCTGCCGTACAAGCGCTGATCTTGTCGGACCAGCTCCCCGAAAGCCTCGACCAGTATCGCCAAGCGGAGACGAGCGCTCGGGACATCCTCGTATGCACCCACGGGTCCCGCGATGCGTGTTGCGGCAGCTTGGGCGTCGGCGTATATAACGCCTTGCGCGAACGGGCGAAATCGATCGGCAAAGAGCTGCGGGTGTGGCGGGCGAGTCACTTGGGCGGACACCGCTTTGCACCGACGTTGCTCGAACTCCCCGAAATGCGCTATTGGGGCCGCGTCACGCCGGATCTTCTCGAGTTGCTGATCGATCGCAACATTAGAGCGGACGTGGTGCGAACCCATTACCGCGGGTGGGCAGGCCTGCGGACGCCTGCTGAGCAAGTGGCAGAGCGCGAAGTCCTCACGCGCTTTGGTTGGGACCTCGCGGGCCTTCCGTGTAAGGGCGGCGCTGAGATCGTGGATGCGAACGGCGTGCGGACCAGCGTGCGACTCGAGTACTTGAGGCCGGGCGGGGGTCCAGGGCCTGTGTTTGAAGCCGTGGTCGTGCGAGAGCGCCGCGTGGTCGGAATCGGAAGCTGCGGCGATGAGGAGCCGTCTGAGTTTGACCAGTATTCGGTTGCGGATCTCGTTCAAGTGACCGAGGCGATCAGGGCTTGAGCAATGTGAAGGAGAAGAAGAGTCCAATCTCCCGGGCGGAGTTTGCATATCATGCGATTTTGGACGCAATCGTCAAACTCGAGCTGACGCCGGGGCAGGTGATCTCGACCAACGCGCTTTCCCAAACGCTCGGCGTGAGCCGCACGCCCGTCCGAGAGGCGCTCAAACGGCTCGAGTCGCTCGGATTTGTCCGCAGCGTGCCTCAAAGCGGCACCGTGGTGGCGGGGATCGATGCCGAGGACCTCAAAGAGGCGACGGAGATGCGTGAAGTGCTGGAGGTCTGGTCTGCGCGCCGAGTGGCAAGGAGCGGACAGAGCACCGCCAAGTTGCGCCGGCTCATCGATGCGCAGCACGAAGCGGGAGAGGCCGGGGACGCCGACGGGTTTTTGCAGGCAGATCAAGCATTTCACAACCACTTGGCGGAATTGGCGGGCAATGCCAAACTCGGTGAGTTTCTAAACATCCTCAATCCTGCGCTGATGCGGGCGAGGTACTGGGCCTTGCGCTTTTCACCCTTTCGAGTCAAAGAGAGCACGAGTGAACACATCGGGATCGCCGATGCAATCGACGCCGCCGATCCGGAGCTCGCGGCAACGCGAATGCGGGACCACATTTGGAGCACGTTTACGACGCTCAAAGAGAGCGTGGAGAGGCAATCCGCGTTTTGGTCCTGACCTCCCGCCCAGCGTAGCAGGAGATTCGCTCGAGCTCGGGGAAGGTGAAATTCAAATATCACAACTAACATTCCAGTTTGGCACGACAGAGCGCGAGGGGAGTTGGATGGGAAAATGAGCATCGAGCCAATCGAAAACGCAGACCATCGAGCGGACGAACGAGCGGCGCGCATGGCCTGGTGGCGCGAGGCGAAGTTTGGCCTCTTTATCCACTGGGGCGTGTATGCGGTGCCCGCAGGGATGTACCGGGGGCAGCAGATCGACGGGATCGGTGAATGGATCATGCGCCGGGCAGAGATTCCGGTCTCGGAGTACAAGGCCTACTCCAAGGAGTTTAACCCTGTAGCGTACGATCCGGAGGCGTGGGCGCGCCTTGCCAAAGAGGCCGGGATGAAGTACATCGTCATCACCTCCAAGCACCACGACGGCTTTGCGCTGTACGACTCCAACGTAACCGATTGGGACGTGGTCGACGCCACGCCGTACGGCAAGGATTTGATCGCTCCGCTTGCGGAGGCTGCGCGCCGGCATGGGCTCAAGTTTGGCCTCTACTATTCACAGGCGCAGGACTGGGTGCATCCCGGGGGAGCCAAGTCCGGCATAGAGGACGGCGAGGGATGGAGCGAGGAGCACAAGGGCAGCTTTGACCAATACCTCGATGAGATCGCCATTCCGCAGCTTCGTGAGATTTTGAGCAAATACCGGCCGGACGTCCTTTGGTGGGATACGCCATACCTCATGACGCCGGAGCGGGCCGAGCGGCTCTGGCGCGTCGTGGAGGAGCTCGCGCCGGGCATCATCACCAACAACCGCCTGGGCGGGGGATATAAAGGCGATTTTTCCACCCCGGAGCAGTACATCCCGGCCACGGGTCTCGACTACGACTGGGAAACCTGCATGACGATGAACGGCACCTGGGGTTATAAGAGTTACGACCACGATTGGAAAAGCGCCGAAACGTTGATTCAAAACTTGGTGGACATCGTCTCAAAAGGCGGCAACTACCTGTTGAACGTAGGTCCGACCGCCCAAGGCACAATCCCGGAGCCGTCGATCGAGCGTCTGCAAGCGGTGGGTCGATGGATGGAAAAGAACGGGGAGTCCTTGTACGGAACGACCGCGAGCCCCGTTCGACGCCCTAAGTGGGGCCGCGTGACGACCAAGGCGGGAGATGACGTCTCCACACTCTACCTGCACGTCTTTGATTGGCCGGCGGGCGGCTCGATCGACCTGCCGATCGCCAACCAGCCGATCAGCGCCTCGCTCCTCGAGGATGCAAGCCGCACGTTTGACGTGGCGGCAGGCGAAAGAGGCTTGTCGATCCGGTTGAGCGGCGAGGCTCCCGATCCGATCGACTCGGTGGTCGTGCTCAAAATAAGCGGAAAACCTGAGGCATTGCCGTTTTATTTGGAGCAAGGCCCAAGCGGCGATCTCTCTTTTGGTCCCGACGATGCCGAGTTTTTGGGCGAGCGCATTCGCGTCGAATCGGTGGGCAAAGAGCTCAATCTGGCCTGGAGGAGCGGGACGGACGACAAAGCCGAGTGGCTGTTTTCGATCGACAAGCCGGGAAGTTTCGAGGCGAAGGCCAAGGTGGCAGCGCCCGCCGACACACGGTTCGTCGTCGAAATTCACAAGGAGGACGCGGGGCGGATCGAGCGCCTTGAAGTCAGTGCGACGAGCACGGGCGGCGCCGGAGAGTTTCAGGAGCTCGCTTTGGGAAGCGTCCGCTTGCCCGACCCTGGACGCTACGCGCTGTCGATCGTGCCGGATGCGAGTAGCCAAACTGCGCTCAAGGTGCGGTCAGTCTCGCTCAGCGCCAAGTAGCAGACGTTTACCTGAGATTATCCTTTCCATATCCACATTGAAATGAGGATCCACGTATGAAGATCACAGGCGTTGAAACCTACCTCCTCGACGTGCCGCTGAAGCAGAGGACGATTACCGACTCCCAAAGCAGCCTCGACTCCGTCGAGTTTGTCGCCGTGCGCATCGACACCGACGAGGGGATTACCGGCTGGGGTTTCAATTGGAACTAC
>CAYRIY010000024.1:39822-41145 GCA_964424335.1 uncultured Clostridia bacterium | reverse complement strand
CCAGAGGGCAACCGACAGATCCAAGCCCGCCAAAACCCCGAAGCCCGCCCAGACTCTCAAGCCCGGCAAGACCCTCAAGCCCGCCAAGACCCCCAATCCCGGCAAGACCCGCAGGCCCATCAACCCCCGCAGGTCCATCAACACGCCTACTCCCGCCCTGGGGTCTCATCCGCACTGCGCGTTATCGGCTGCCTCGTGCTCCTCATCGCTGTCTCGTGCGTCACCGAGCGCGTTTGCCCAAAAGTATGGGCAGCTCAGCTCGAGACGTCGGGCGTCGGCGTGGCGTGGGATTTGGGAGCCGTTTCGCCCGGTCAAGAGGCGGTGATGCGGGACGCCCTGCACGTGAGTGTCACGTCTGCAGGCCCGTGGTCGCTTGAGGTAACAGGACGCCTCGGAGCAGAGGAGATTGATACTGGGACGGTACATTCTGAGATTTCATTTGCGTTGCGGGAGCCGGGCGTGAACGACGGAGATGGCACGCGCGCTCATGGGTCGCTGAATCGGACGTTATCGCTCGACGAGCAATCGGCGACCGAGGGGAGGGAGTTCGCACTCGATGTCATCGTTCGACCGTCGTGGTCTGATCCCGTTGGCGTAGACCTTGCGGCCGACTTGAGCCTCACGGTTACATCTGACGGGGAGAGCTCGGTACTCGCTTCGGTGGTGGAGCCAAACCCGTTAATCGAAGGATACGATGGGCCGATTACGTTTTGGTACTGGGTCGATGATCCCGATTTGGTCCCAACCGAGGTCACGCTCCTCATCGATCAAGGCGGCGAGCACGTCGGAAATGCCAACGAGACCGCCTCGCACGTCGGGTGGAACGCCATCGCGTGGACGCCGCAAAGCGCGTTGTCCCTCGGCGATTACACGTTTCAGATTCACACAAATGCCGCAGGGCCGCTCGCCCGGGGGAGCTTTCGCGTCTACGATCAACAAAGCGATGCAGCGACGATCGGGACGATGGCCTTTCGCGGCGGGCCAGACCCCGCTGTCTGGGCGGAGTCTCTGCTTGCGGCTAAACAGGAACTGCGCCTGCTGCCAACGATGGGGATGGAGGTCCGGCTAGTCTCCGGCGATGAGATGAGGAGCACGTGGGAGGCGACCCTCGTCAACGCCTCGTCGTTTTCTGCGCTCGAGGTTCAGGTCGAGATCTGCCCACCGCCAGCGTGGTCCTGGGTGAGCGCCGATGCGCCGTGGAAGAGCGCCGCAGCGGGAGCAGATTTCGATCAAGGCTTCGATAGCGAAATAGATGACGGCATAGATGGTGGCATAGATAGCTTTGACGGAGGCTTTGATGGACGCCTCGGGGGCGGCATGGAC